>JAJFUH010000160.1 GCA_021372535.1 bacterium | reverse complement strand
GCCCTTCCTGAAGGTATCCAGCATATTCCGCCTGAACATACCATAGTCACGCTCACGCACTTGAGAGAGCCGTTTTTGAGCCTCACGCGCAGCGTTATTCCGGCGTTCCCGCTCCTTGTCGGTGTCAAACCGGCTTTTTTGTATCCGGTAGTCCTCTTCAATGGCCTTGAGAGTGTACGCACCGATGTTCTTGACCGCGCCCTGTTTCTGCTTCACTTCCACATAGGCGAGGTTGGCCAGGATGCGGTCTTCATCGTAGCGTTCTATGATATCCGAGGCTTGGGATTCGGACAGGCAGAAATATTCGCGGAGACGCTGCCTGATGTCGGTTCTGGTTGTCAGGGAGTCCGGTAGTTCATCCGGTTGTTGTTGCCTGTTCGGATAGATTCTGAATACTATCCCGACGACCTTGCGGCCGGTTTTGCGTTCGTGGAAATGAATCGACAGGTCGGTGGTGGCATTCAGTTCTTCCTGGACTTTGGACAGGATTTTCTGCTTGAAGTTGGCGTAGAGTGGGTACTCTTCATCTTTCAAGCCAAGTTTTTTTCGGAGTTCCTCAAGGGTGAATGACCGCTTACCGATGGTTTCGTATTGCTTGAGAAGTTCGTAGAGCTTGATGGAGTACGAGCTTTTTAGGCGAATGACATGCCGGAGGCGATAGCGGGTGAAGAATTCCTTGAGCTGCAGGAGATAGGGTTTGAGCTTGGGATCGAAGCTCAGTTCGACATAGCCCTTTCCCTCGAAGTATTCGGCGGAGGAGAGCCAGGTGATCTGGAGGACGGACTTGTCCTTGATGATCTGCATGGAGCGTTCGAGGAGTTTCTTGGTGAGTTCTTTTGTTCGTTGGTAGCTTCCCTCGCTGGTGATGCCGACAATGCGGTTGAAGTCTTTGACCGCGATGCGGTAGATGTGGAAGCTCTGGTCTTCCGGCTTGATCTGGGAGACCATAAGGAGGATGAGACGCTGTTCCTGGAGGCTTAGGCGATAGGAGGCCTCGATGAGGTAGTTTGATTTGACCACGACGCAGGTTTCGTCGTGAGGTTGAGGTTTTTGAGGCATAGAATGTGAGATGAGTTTGATTCCATTGTACAGGAGTATAACGAAGTTGTCAAGGGGGTTATAGTTGGCACTCAAAGAGTTATAGCGGGACACTCAATCGGTTATAATTAACACTCAGTTGGTTATATTTGACATTCTAAAAGGTATAGTTGGCACTCATTTGGTTATATTTCAGGCGGCAGCGCCTTGATTTTACTGGCTGAAACGAAGCTGAAAATACGTAAAACATTTAAAAATGACAACAACAGAGGACAGGTTGATTGTAGTGAGATTTTATATATACGTCCCTGAGCCAGCCCTTGCATTTTTCTATTGCATTACACGAAAACATTTACTTTAATAGACGATATTTGGGGTTGTGTATTCGGCAACGAAGGCATGCAAGCCTAATATATGAGCCTGGAAGAAAACTTCCAATGCTATGGCTGACAAGCACTTGTATTTTGTAATCTGGAAGTTTTTGACTGTAAAACACAGCGCATATTCCTGATTCCTTACAGGCTGGAAGAAATCATCAATTGGGAAGAGAAGTACTATAAACCAAGTAATAACAATATTATAAGTAAATATTGTCCATTGATATAATCGATGACCTGGAAGAAAGTTTCCAGATTTTCAGAAAAACCTTACAGGTTGGATGAAAAAACCTTCCAGGCTGCGTATCTCATTGTGCTGCTATGAGATGAAAAATGACATCTGGAAGTTTTCCTCATGTAATGAGCAAATAACAGGGGCCAACCTGGAAGAAACAGCGCTAAATCCGGGTTGTGTAGCCGTTTTTCCGGATATGTATGAGAATCACCTGGAAGAAAGTTTCCAGTTGCAATAATTACACATTCCCGGGAGAGTTTGAACATGGAAAACCATCTTCCCGACCTTGAAGCGTTCAAGCGCGAAATTCAGCCTGTCGCCTTTGGACGGAGCTATGAAAGCGTGTACCTCCTACTCTACTACGTCGCCTTGCTGAAGTATGTGACACAGAACCATCTCAAGGCCATCGGATTTCCCGGCGTGGAGAAAGTCGCTACAAAAGGAAAGCTCCGCACGCTTCACGAATTGGATTACCTCCGGCTTGCCAACGAGACTCTTGGTATTTATACATCCACCACCAAGACCTTGCAACTCTTGAAAGCGCTCGGCCACGATCTCAAGTTGCTGCCGGCCGTGCCGAAAGGGAGCGGGGCTGAGATATATAACACCGACGTGCTGGTACAGGCTCTCAAATTGCCGAATTACTACGCCCTGCTCTATCCGCAGTTTCCGAAAGAAAAACCCTATATCATACCTGACGCCTTACTGGTTTTAAAAGAAGAACACCGGTACCAGTTGAATTTTCTGGAAATCGAAGCTGAAAAACCCAACTGGGAAGCTCACCTGCAAACGAAATACGACGGGTACAAGCGCCTGTCAAAGGATATGTCGGTCTATAATTACTGGAAAGCATTCAGCGGGTATCTGAAATTCTCTTGCCCGCCGGTTGAAGATTTCGCGTTCCGGGTGATGATTATCGGTTCGGTGAAAAAAGACTGGGGGAAAGGCTTTGAATTCAGGAATGCGTTATAAATGATGACTTGAAAAAGTTCTGCAGAAACAAGAATAGCTAACGAATAATACGTTCACAACGACACAGTATATATCATCTTTTACTGACCAGAGGATTAATCAATTTCTACGTTTTCACCGGTAAAGGATTAAGAAATTCTATTGCTCGGATAAAAGAGGCTTTTCCACCGGGTACCCAGTTTTCCTTTGATAAAAGATCATATATTTTTTGATTATCCGATAGAGCAACTGAACGAATTCTACCTTCAATGAAATCTTTTCCGGGAAACTCTCTGCAAGTAGTCTTGAATTCTTGCAGATTCAAAGGGAGCATCAATAAAAATAATATATCTGGGTGTAATACGGATAAGTCAAAATCCATGCCCAAAAACAATAAATTATGATAATTCTCGACAACATATTGCGCGATTTTGGGAGAGCATTCTTCGCTAATTCCCCTTATTGCTGTTCGAAAAGGGGCCGGGAGGTCATCAGGTCTATTACTTAAAGAATAATCTTTATTTTGATGCATGTTTTCGGCGATTGAACTTGACAGCATTTCACCATCAGCAGAAACTATTTTACTGCGTTTTGAGTAAAGAATATGTCTATCATGTGTAAGTATCGTTACAGTAACACAAAGAATATTGGGAAGCTTATTTTGACTGAGTTCTTTTGAATCAGCAACTTCGTCAACATCAATAAATTCCTTCAATCCTTGAATATTACCTGCCCTTAAAAGATGAGATATATAATATGAGCTTACAGAAAAATCAAACCAACCAACTGGACCAAGTTTTAAGACAAGATACTTTTGCTCCGACGCATCATGTATTTCCACTTTATAATCAATAAGTCTTGTATTGGGTCCATCAAAGAATATCTGTTTTTTTTCTTCCGCCTGGTTTTTGATATCTGCAAGTATTTCCTCTCTATGCACCTGGATTTTCCGAGGTAATATATAACTATTTTCAGGGCAAGGTATTACTCGGATTGTTTTCGCTGGGAAGTATTCACTGCCCGCACCAATCAACCTGATAGATGGAGCAACTTTTTTTCCGTAATAATATAATTCATTTTCATATCGAATAATGGTACTCAATGGGACAACAGATTGTCGGTTTTTCGTCTGTAACATTATTTCTGGTTCTTGTATAAAAAGCTCACCATCGATTGATTTACGATATGTAAGTACTTTGTACAAAACAGCTTCATAATCGTAATCATCGTCGATAAGTTCTTTCAGAGTAAGATCGGTTTTTTTAACACCAAAAAACTCAGCGATTTTATCATAATTATATTGTACCACTCCATCAGCAATATATCGTGAAAAAGTTTGCCTGCTTAAACCTTTGAAATATCCTAATTCTTGCCTGAACTTCTCCGTCAGTTCATTGACACCGATTCCATAGCATTTTCGAACATCTTCTATCAGACGTCCCATACGCTCATTTTTATATGGTGATGTCTTCATCACAATTATCTCCTTTATTACTAATAACTTAATAATAGTTATCCAAACTGTTTGTTTCGTGGGCAATAAATGGACGAATTTGGACATTGTCTTTCTTCTGATAGTATATAATCATTACCAACAACATCGATGTCAATTTTTACAAGAATTGTGGAAATACATAAAATGATGTGTTTGTATTAATTACAGGAGATACAATGTTTGGTCGAGATTCACCAATAAAAGAGCCACCACGGACAGGTGATGGCTCAAAAGACCTGTAAAGATACCTCGAGTTCGCCGCTCAAAATGATCTTTATCCTGCTTAGGGCAGGTAGGTCTTTGCCTTTTAAGTTTAAGGAGGTAAAAACTTTTTGTCAAGTCTGTTTCGCTGAAAAATGAACAGACTTGAGATTTCTCATGAAATCATTGTATTGAATACTGGAGGTTTCAATGGCTGACGATCTGGAAAAATACGACGAGAACATGCCCGATTTACCGATCTTCGACATTTCCGGCATGAACCTCGTGCAGTTGGGCAGGCAGTTACAGGATAATCTTAATTCACACCGTTCGGGCTGGCTCTGGCTGAAAAAGCGACAGAACGAGAAGATGTTTCTGGACGAGGAGCGTTTGCGCGCTCTTATCGCCCAGATTCAGGATTTGCGGGATATGAATTCGGCCCTGCTTGAACTCAATGCCGAGGTCTACCTTACGCAGGAGCGAATGGCCCGGATTGTCCAGCGATACCGGGAACACGAGAATTTCGTCGATGCCGAGGGCCACCGGTTATCCGAGATAGCCGAGGCGAAACATATCAACGAGATGCAGAAACTTGAGGATGAAATACATACGCGGCGGAAAAGTATCGATGCGCTGGAATTGGACAACGAACGGCGGAAGGTGGAAATCAATGTTCTCAAAGCCCAGGAAAGTAATCTCAAAGCCCAGCGGGAAAAGGAGGACATCCGCATGGGGCTGATGCGGAAAGTTGTCGATAAAATCGACATCAACGAGTTGCCGGATTACCTGAGAACCTTTGTCATCAACTCCATTTTCAATCCGAGCCAGACTATCACGAACGAGATGCAACTTATGGATGATCTGCGGGAATTTGCCTTGCGGAGGGCAGCTGCGGAAACACGACAAACCGAAGCAGAAGCGAGAAAACATGAAAGCCAGGCCGATATTGAGAGAACGACAGCTGATAAATCGATGATTGATTTCAACGAATACAAAAAAAGAGGAGGGAATTAAACATGGCCAGAACAGAAAGCAAATCGATCCAGGTTCATCCTCGGGATGAGCAGCAGCAAATTGATTTTATGCAGCATTTTTACTGGAATTTGCTCAGCAGCCAGGAAATTAAAAATATTGATAACCGGCTGGAACGGCGAGGGGATACGATCTATCAGGTTCGCAACACAGAGCACTATGTGAAATTAGTATTTTCACGCGACCTTGATACTCCTGATCTGGATAAAATCAAAAAATTGGAAAATGAATTTTTCAGCCTTAAACAACCTAAGTTTCCTAGCAAGTATCCTGGTGGATTGGGATTATGGGCGATTTTACTAATTTTCGCATTTCCAATTTCTGTTCCAGCATATTATTATTACTATTATGCTAAATATAAACCTGATACTGCGAGAGCTGAAAGGCAAGCCAAACAGTTCGAGATTGACCGACATGAGATATTGGAGCGATTGAAGCAATATGAACACATTGATTGATCTGGGGTCGCCTTTAATAGCAAGCGAAGGCTTACCCTTCATTGAATCCAAAGACCGCTTCAAACACCTGTTTTTACTCGGTTCCACCGGAAGCGGGAAGACCACTTTTTTCCTCAATCTCATCAAGGACGAGATTGACAACGCCCTCATCGTGCTTGACCCGAACGGCGATCTGGCCGAGCGTGTAGCCGGATTGGTGCCTGCGATACATCTTGTCTATATCGACAAAGTCCACCCGTTATCGCTGAATCCTCTTACCCGGATGTACCTCAACAAGTCGGAAATCGCCAATGAACTCATCGAGGTAGTCAATTCCGCAGTCCTGGCCCTGACCGATGACCAACAGATGCCGATAACCGTGCTCATGGCCAAGATCATCCGGAATGCTATCCGTGTATTTGACGACGACCGGATGAGTCTCGAATACCTTGGGCAGTTTTTAGAGTACGAGGATGAGCGGAAAAAGGTGCCGGATCAGTTCTGGCAGAGTTTTGACAAAAAGGACAGCAAGGGCTGGTATGTCAACAAGGAGCAGATCGAAAGCGCCAAGCGGGTATCAGCCCGGCTGTCTCTTTTTTACGAAGACCAGAATCTACGACCGTTCATCGAGGGTGAGAATAAATTTGATGTTCCTGAAATCGTGAGAAAACGACAGGTGGTTGTGTTTAACCTCAATGGCTTCGATGATGAGATTACCGCTTTTATTGGTTGCCTGGTCAGTAATTCAATCAAGTCATACTATATGCATCAGGCTGTCAAGGATGGCGATCCGCTGTATTTCTACTGCGACGAGTACCACCTGTTTGTCAACAAGCTGTTTGCCAGATTTTTAGCTGAAGCCCGGAAATACAACATCAGTTGCAATTTCGCCGGACATTCTCTCAAGCAGGTGGATAATAAACTGGCGTCGATGATTCTTTCAAGTTGTCATGTCAAAGTGGCGCTCAATTGCGGAGCCGAGGATGCGGAATTGCTGGCGCGGGAAATAGGGATCAATCCCCAAGAAATCCAGAAGTTGAAACCTTATGAGGCGTATATCGGGATTGGGAAGAAACCGCACAAGGTGCTGACATTTCCGGGGCCGGGCATCCAACCTCATAAGACTGAACCCGTGTTAAAGCCTAAAGATATTGACTTTTTGAGTACCAAGTGGATAGGATTGTGATTTTAGTTTCGCTATATCATGTTCAATTTTAAGTTGCTTTTCCCGAAGAAAACAGACATATTGTTATCACTTATAAATAAGTGGAAACAATTCGTCTGGGCATAGAATGAAAAAATCGCCTGAAAAAGTTTTTCGCGAGCATGGCGGGCAACTGAGGATGAGCGAGGCCATTTCGCTTGATATCACACGCTACATGCTTTATTCTCTGCGGGATAAGGGAATCATCGAACAGGTGACACGGGGTGTATACCGGCTGGCGGAAATGCCAGCAATCAGCAATCCCGATCTGGTGACGGTGAGTCTTCGTTATCCAAATGCCGTTATTTGTCTTATCTCGGCGCTGTCGTACCACGGAATCACAACGCAGATTCCACATGAGGTATTCATTGCCGTTTCTCGGGATTCTCGGATGCATATACTTAAACAGCCGCCGCTTCGTGTTTATAAGTTCTCACAAACTGCGTTCCAATCTGGTATTGAAGATTATAAGATTGACGGAGCAAGGATTCGGATTTATAGCCCCGAAAAAACACTGGCTGATTGTTTTAAATACCGCAACAAAATTGGGATGGATGTTGTGCTGGAAGCCCTGAAACTCTATAAGGTCCGGAAAAAATTCAATCTTACCGAACTACTCAAGTATGCCAGGATTTGCCGCATGGAACAGATTATGAAGCCTTACCTGGAGGTGACAATTTGAGTGAAAGGACTCCAAGGAATCTACCAGCATCTGTCCGGCAACTTCTTCTCAACCGTGCACGAAGCGATCAGCGGCCATTCAACGAATTGCTCCAATACTACGCTATGGAGCGGTTTCTTTACCGGCTTTACCAATCACCATACGCCGACAGGTTCATCCTTAAAGGTGGTCTCCTTTTATGGGCATGGCGTTCCCCCGAAATCCGCCCTACTATGGACATTGACCTGCTCGGGATAACAAGCAACGAAGAATCCAATATCATCACCCAAATACAGGAAATTATCGCTCTCGATGTGGAACCTGATGGACTGGATTTTGACCCGGATTCAGTTCGTGCCGAGAGAATTATTGAAAATGCTGATTATGAGGGTATGAGAATTCTGCTTAGCGGCGCGCTGGGATCGGCCAAGGTTTACCTTCAAATAGACATTGGTTTCGGCGATGTGGTTTTTCCTGCTCCCGAGAAGATTGATTTACCTACCATGCTGGATTTCCCCGCACCTCGTTTGAAATGTTACAGCCGAGAAAGCGTTATTGCGGAAAAATTTGAGATTATGGTTAAAGTCGGAGAATTAAATAGCCGGATGAAGGATTTCTACGACATCTGGTTAATGTCTCGATATTTCGATTTCGGGGGAACGAAGTTGTCAGAAGCGATCAAACTCACATTTGAATGTCGCAGAACGCCGCTTCACAAAGTATCAATCTTATTTACTGAGGAATTCATCACACAGAAACAGATTCAATGGACAGCATTTCGAAAACGCCTTCAACAAGAACACATCCCCAATACATTTGCAGATGTTATTAAAACGGTGAATGATTTTTTATCTCCTCTTTCTGTTGCGATTTCCTCGGGAAATCCTTTTCCAATAAATTGGATCGCCCCCGGCCCCTGGAAGTGAAATATTCTTTATCCTCGCGCAAACTCATCCCAAAATATGCTATAATAAATTATCTCCGGTTGCTTATGGTGCACAGGCACAGCCAACCATAAGACGGGGCATTCTTTACTTTCGCCGGTTCGCGCTATCGAAAACGATGGCGATACTTTTGTAGTTTTATAGAGCAGGTGAGGGAACGACCTAGGGCCGCGTCGTGACGATTGAGGAGTGAGGTCGAAACTTTTCAACATCATTGCATCCGGGTAAAAACGGAAAAGGGGGGACTCTGATTTTGACAGTTCCCCCTTTTCTCTTGTAAGATAAAGGAAAACGCACATTACAATCACAGGAGGGAATTATGGCCGAGTTTCTGGACTTTGCCGAGATCAGCCAGCGGATACCGTTTGCGGATGTGCTTGATTATCTCAACATCCCGTACACGACCAAGGGTAAGGAACTGCGGGGCGAAGGCTTCATCGTGGACACCGGAAAGAATCTCTACTTCAACCCGAAAGGGGACGACAAAGGCAGTGTCATCAATTTTCTGCAAGCCCGGAACGGCGGAACGCTGCGGGATTGTGCCATTGAACTGAAAAAGCATTTTCTCGACGAACCGAAAAAGCCCGAGCGGGACATCCCGACACTTGAATTGGATCATGGCCACGTGGAAGTTACAAATCTGGGTATCGGCAAAGAAGCGGCCGAGTTTTTCGACATCGGCTACTGCGGCCGGAAATCCATCATGGCCGGGAAAATTGCCTTCAAAATCATTGACCACAACAACGACCACATAGGTTATGTCGGTCTCAAGGACGGCAAGTGGTTTTTCCCGAAAGGATTCAAACGCGACACGATCTACAATCTATACAGGCAGAAAAAGGATGCTGTAATTGTGGTTGTGTCCGTTCTTGAGGTCGTTCACCTCCACAGCCTGGGATTCCCGTTCGTTGTCGGTCTCATGGGCAAGTCGGCCACCGGTACACAGCTTGAACTGTTGCAGAAATTCAAACGGATTCTCCTGCTGCACCCTGAGCCGGAGAACATCCGAAACCGTTTGTGCGAGTTTTCTTTTGTCAAAACCCCGAAGCTGGCGAAGCCGGTTCTCGAACTGACCGGCGAGGATGTTTCCGCGCTGTTTTAATCCTCCTTATAACCACTGACTGAATATCTTCCCATCTTCTTTCAAATTCTGACATCTCTTCCATTTCTCCTGCAAAAACAAGCTTTTATTTTGCTTCCATGACGAAAGGAGGTGAGAGACGTGGGAATACTCAACGTGGTTTTTGACGAAATGAATTCAGCCGCGGATGAGATCGTCAACCAGACGCTGGGAATGAAGCCAGGCAAGAAAAGGCGTCGTACATCGTCAAAGAAACGTCATTCGCAGGGACGCCGCATTGTGATGAATGTCTACAAGGAAATTCACAACCACCGGCATTTTTACGATTTCAAGGACTTCAACAAAAAATAGCCCCCGCCGTTACGGCGAGGGCTTGAAGTTTCAAGAGAGGAGGCCGTGACGGTCGTTACGACTGTCCGGCTTCGGTCTCTTCGCAGGTTGAGTGGCAGCGTTCTTGAGGCCTGACTCTAGGACTTCCCGGTCGAAAAAGATACTTCCGCCCAGTTTGAAGAAGCCGGGTATTACACCCTTGTTCTCGTAGACCCATTTCGGGGTTCTACCAAGCAACTGGGCAACTTGAGCGACCGAGAGGTAGGGGCTATCCATAACGTCCTCCGTTATGTGTCCCTAATCCTCACTGTTAATCATCACCTCAAGCTTTTTTGAGTAAATACAAAACCGCCTCCACTTTATACCTACTATATCACGAGCAAGAAATATAACTCCGGAAAGGAAAAATGCAAGTGCCAGCTGAAAAAATCAAAACAAAGTTCGGTTTCAGGTGGCGCTACCGGGGTCAGTATCAGGGCATACAGTACCGAAGCCCGTCCATATACGCCACCAAGCAGGAAGCGCTTCTGGCCGAGAAACGGCATGTGCTCGAAATTGACGAAGAATTGAAAAACCCGAAGAAAGACATGAAGCTCTTTGACCTGATGAACGATCGCTTAAATTATATCGAGGTGAAGAACAGTGTGCTATACTATCGGGATAATCATTTCGCATTGAAGCTGCTGTTGGATAAGGTCGGGAATATCCATGTATCGCAGATAACGAGAAAAGACATCAATACTCTATTGCTTGATTATGCAAATGATCTACAAAGCAGGGGCAAGGGCAACCGCCGGGTTAATGTCTGTATAACCTGCCTTAAAGCATTGTTTAATTATGGGATTAAAATCCACGAACTGGACATTAAAAATCCCGTCGTCGGTATAAAACCATTTGCGGAAGATAAGCAAATCAAGTATATTCCCACTGATAAAGATATTGATGCGGTGCTTGAACTCTGCGATAGGGATGAAGCCCTTCTTGTTCATTTTGTCATGAACACTGGAGCGCGGATATCGGAAGCGATACGGTTTGAATCCAAAGACATCTATGATGGATTTTTGGTTCTCCACACGCGTAAAAGCCTTCATGGAAGCCTTATTCCCCGGAAAGTACCGTATACAACGGAACTGCTCGTTGATTTCAAGGGATTCAATCGCTGGAAGAAGGAGCCGAGATTTCTTGAGAAGTATGTCCATAAACTTGGGCAGAAATCTTGGAACTGGCATTCGCTCCGGCATCGGTACGCTTCAAAATTATCGAAAAATGGAACGCCGATTTTCGAGATCATGATGTTGCTCGGCCATAGCAATCTGTCGACAACACAAAGATATTTGGCATTATTGCCATAGAGGATAGTTAAAAACTATCCTCTTTTAAAACTGCCAGAAAACTGCCAGAGAAAATTGATAAATGAAAAATAATATCTTATAACCTCTTCTGCCGCAACGAGGTGCGCCAATAGCTCAGTCGGATAGAGCAACTGCCTTCTAAGCAGTAGGCCGCAGGTTCGAGTCCTGCTTGGCGCGCCATTTATTACACTTCGTTATTCTCCAATGAATTAACCTTGCGCATCATGTGAAATAAAAAAAGTATTTTACCTGATCCTGATAATTCATACATTAGTGCTGTTGAGACCACATTGTCCTGAGTTCCCCCTCTCTCTTGGGTTGGGAGAGTGGACGGGTTGAGTTCCGTGAGAGGTGTGGGGATAACATCAGCCTTTCCTGTCCATACGATCTGTTCCGTGAAAGGAGGTCCCGTATATGTTCGGTATCGAAGAACGTTTTAGATGTTCCGCCGGCTTTTCCCATGAGATTGTCGGACCAGGGATACTCAGGGCATTCATGGTAACCCTCCTGATTTTATTGGGGCCCGGGAATGTTGAAGCGCAGGCTGCTCCCCTGTCCGGACCGGGGAAAGATGAAGTCATGAAAACGATGCAGACCGCGACCGACTTCATGATGAACAAGGTATCCTGCCACGGTGCATTCGTTTGGGCCTATTTACCCGACCTCACCGAGCAGTGGGGTGAAGTCCCGGCAAAGAGGACGATGGTCTGGGTTCAGGGAGCGACGCCGCAGGTTGGTTTCATGCTTCTCGACGCTTACGAAGCGACAGAGGATACCCGTTACATCGGGTACGCAAAGCGGCTTGCCGATGCCCTCGTTTACGGTCAGCTCCCGGCCGGTGGATGGGATTATTATATCGACTTCGACCCGTCAGGAATTCAGAAGTGGTACGACGATGTTCTATCGAAATGCTGGCTCTGGGAAGAATTCTACCATTATGCCGGTAATTGCACGTTCGATGACGATGTCACCGCGGGGGCGACACGATACCTCCTGCGCCTGTATATGGCGACTATCGACCCGGCGTATAAAACGCCGCTTGTCAAAGCGCTGGATTTTATTCTCGAATCCCAGTATCCCAATGGGGCATGGCCGCAGCGATACCCGTTGAAGTATGATTTCAATTTCGAGGGTCATCCCGATTATACGTCGTTCTATACCTATAATGACGGAGTCATATTTAATAATATCTATCTTCTGCTTGAAGCATGGGAAAAACTGGGTAATGAAGCGTACAGGAACGCGGCTCTCAGAGGAATGGACTTTGTCGTCATTTCACAGATGGCGTCCCCTCAGGCGGGATGGTGCGACCAGTACGATACATCGATGAGACCAGCTCAGGCCCGATCCTACGAGCCCGCTGCGATTTCATCGAGCGCTACGGTGGAATGTATTCGTAATCTCGAAAATTTTTATATGATCACCGGCGATAAAAGATATCTCAGGGGCATCCCGGATGCTCTTGAGTGGCTTGAGAATTCGTACCTTCCGGAAAACCAGAAGACAAATAAAAATGTAACTCATGCCACATTTTATGAACCGGGAACAAATAAACCGCTCTATGCCCATTGTGAGGGCTCCGGAGTCGAGACCGGACATGTGAGGATCGATTCCATCCCGGGAAATTTCATGCCTGGGTACGGATTTCAGACCATAGTGAACGTTCAGGAATTGAAACAGGAATACCGGCGAGTCAGCTCACTGACCCCGGAACAGGCGCAGGCTGAATATCAGTCGAAAAAACCGGAATCGGCGTCGCACCGTCCCGATCCCGATACCGTTCAAAAACTTATCCAGTCGCTGGATGACCGTGGCGCATGGATATCGGAAATTGAATTCGAGGACTTTCATGATCTGGTTAATAATCCCCATATGAAATTCAGGGGCATCAGCACAGGTACCTATATTAGTAATATGCAGACACTCTTGAAATATATCAGATGACATTGCTCAGGAGCCAGAAGTCAGAATAGTGTAAAGAGAATATATACAGGTAGTAGTTTCCCACATCAGATGAATAAATTCAAAAAGTCCTTTTCTTTGTAAGCGCCATTATACCCTTCTACTTCTCCGGAAGCACAGAGTGACAAAAAGGCACAACCACAGGCGGATTTCTCCCGATTATCCGGCTTTTCACTTGTGCCTTTTGTCTTGTGCCTTCTGCCTTACTTTTCAAGCTGTTTCTGCGTTATCACATAGTTCATGAGCACGGTCATATTTTTGATGAACGCACTTGTCGAGATGTAATCCTGATCCGATTCGTCGCGGTACGGCGATGTGTCGGTCTCATCTCCCACATTTGTCGAGGCATAGCGGTCGGTCTGCTCGGTCTTCGTGCCGTCCCCGATATATGGGTTACTGACATAGACATGCTTTTCATACCAGCAGCCCTTGCTGTCGAGCCTGTCGATGATTTCTTTCACCTGCGCCTCTTCGGGGGCCTTGACTTTTCCATAATACAGGGACGAAGCGGTATAACCCTGGCTCTTTATGTCATAGAACTTCTGGGGAACCACACCGCCGGTGAAACGGCCCGGCAGGAGCGGCGAATCCTTTGTTGCCTCTTCAGGAGTCAGCTTCAGTGTCTCTTCATACTCGCGGCGGAGACGGTCTACATCGATACGGTCTTTCATGCCGTAATGGACATTGGGCAGATCATCGCTGTTATTGACATAGTAGAAGCCGTGCGCAACGTTCGATCCTTTGCGGTGGACGAAGAGGGGTTTGTCTGTGCCGATCTCGACAAACACCGGATGGGTGTACTTCCCGTTTTCGGTCATCGACTGAGGCAGACGGCACCGGTCGAGCCAGTCGAGCGCTGCCGGAATACCAGCAAGGAATTTCGTTTCGCCGGTGAGACGGTAAAATTTCATGAGAAGACGGATATGAACCGCGGTATAGCCGGGAAGAAGCGCGTTCGGCTCATATGTCCGGGCGCCGGCGGGTTTGAGGTCCATGGTGTACTGCTGTCCCCATCCCGGCTGAGGCTCGCCCTGCTGGGTAATGATGTAAAAATTCATCCCTCTGTTAATGGGATCGAGGAACCGCTGCTCGCCGAGGGTGAGGTAGCACTGGATGAGGAAATTCACATTCTCCCACACCACATCATCGTTGAAAGTAAAGAAGGAAGAATAGTCCTGCTTCCCGTGATGGACGAAATCATAGCGGAGCGGGTAACGCTGCGGCCACCCGCCGATGGCATACTGGCTTTCGAGCACGAAGTCGATTGCCTTGTCGAGCGGATATCTGTATTTCGGGTCGAGATTTTCGAGATACAACCTGAGCAGGAATTTCGCCGCATCGGAGCTCACATCGTCGTCAAAGGTGGCGTTGCCGTAATAGTGTTGGAATTCTTCGAGCCGCCAGCCGTTCTTTCCAATGGTGTCGTACCATTTTTTAAGCGACCGGTCTCCGGCGAAATCGACTATGTAATTCCAACCGCCACGGTCAAGCTGGCCCCAGATGACGGCGTTTGCGGCTTTTTCCGCAGCGTCCCAGTACAGCTTGTCGCCGGTGGCATGGTAAACATCGAGAAAGAGGTGCCCCATGCTCGTGGTACCGGGAGGCTGCACCCAGATCATGGTGTCGTATGCTTCCATCTCACCCCACCGCCTTGACAGGTCGGGGAGGTAGTACCAAACATAACCGCCGTTCGTGCTGACCGTATCGACCATGAACCGCGTTGCTTTTTCCATAGCGACACATGTCTGGTCGAGAAGCTTTTTGTTCTGTTTCTGGGCAGCGGTCGGTATCGCTGCCATGACGGTGAGCAGGATGACAAGAATGCAGAGCATCCACCTGAAACGTCCGATATTTCCAACCATTGAATTTCCTCCCTGTCGATATAAATCACTATGCAATTATCTATGAATTCTCATCATCATCCCTGCGGCGCCTTCATTCCGGGGATTTTCACCGGGATTTTATAGATGCCGTCCTTCGCCGAAACATAGAGCGTTTTCAGGTCGGAACCGCCGAAATTGAGATTATTGGTGGCCGTATCGCAGAGAATGTTGCCGAGATGCTTCCCCGCGCTGTCGAACACCTGAATGCCGAAACCTTTCGTGGTGGCGACATACACATTCCCCGCACTGTCGACAGCGATGCCGTCCGCACCGCTTTCCTCGCTGTTCGGGCCGATAACCTCCGGATTGAGCTGAAGCTCGGCGAAATTCCTCCCGTTGGCGGTTGTACCGTCCGGATTGACATCATAGGCGAGAAGATACCGTCCCTGCGTGTTGCATATGTAGAGCGTCTTCTCGTCGGGCGAAAGCCACAAGCCGTTGGGGAATTTTACATCGTCGATAATCCGAATCACCGTGCCATCCGGCCTGATGTAATACACGGCGGGCTTGTCCTGCATTTTCTGCTGGGTTCCGATAAACTGGGAATCGGTGAAATAGATGCCGCCTTTGCGGTCGACGACGAGATCGTTGGGACCGTCGATACGTTTTCCGTTGTATTCCCCGCACAGAACCCGTAAAACCGCACAATCCCTGTCAAGCTCGACTACGCGGTGTCCGAGCATCTCACAGGCATAGATCGTTCCCTTGCCGCTGTTCTGGAGTGTTGTTGTCACCCCGTTGTCCTTGCGAAGAACGGTGTACTGTCCGGCGGCATCCATCCTGACAGTGCAGCTCCTGTCGGCCGGATCGAAGTTATTGTTGGTAAAATAGAGTACGCCATTCATGTCCAGCGGGGAGCCCGCGGTATCGAATTCGTAGCCGGTGGTCACCTTTTCGAGTTTTGCCCCCGCCGGGACGATCGCGTCGAGTCCCGAGGAAACTGCAGTCTGCGGGGTCTGAGAAACTTCAGGTGATTTCTCCGTGGTCTTTTTTTCGCATGAAACCGCTGACGTGACGAGCACAATTCCGAGAACACACAAAGCAGAACGACATGTCATGATACAACTCCTCATTGATTAAAACAGGTTTGAATATGATATGGACATTATTACTCCATTGCCGGAAATCCGGTTCAGATCGGGATATTTATAAAAATATTACACCACAAAGACACAAAGGCACAAAGAATAATAAGTGATTAGTATACTGTCATCAGCAACTATTGATCGTTCACATCAAAAACATATGATAACAAATCCGCGTAAATCCGCGTTCTATTACATCGTGTGGATATTACCTGTTAAAAACCGATTTCGATCATGCCTTCCTTCACCCTGTAATATGGACCGATTTCCGCGCTGCCGGTTTTCAACGGTTTCCCGAACGCATTGCAGAACAGTACGAGACGGATGGTGTCGGCGAGCCGGTCCTCGGGCAGATAAAACCGTTCCTGGGGGCCATCGGGATGGTAGCGGCCGATGAGAAATCCGTTGAGGTAGATGAGTATCTTGGCGTTCCATCCCTTCAGCGTCAGACCGGGCGGAGCTGTCCAGCCGGGCTGTGACGTAAAGGCAAATTCATGGAAAAACCACGCCATCCCTGGGAAATCGACGTTTTCAGGGGGATTTTTTACAGCGCCCATACCGGTTTCGGGAAATCCTTTACGCTGACCGGGCAATCCGTGTATACATTCCCAGCCATCGCCCAAAACCCTGTCCACACACCGCAACGTTATCGCGCCGCGCAGGCCGATGGTCGTGTACCAGCGGAAATTACGGAGGATGATGACGAGAACATTTTCCCCCTCTGTTACATACGGCGTAAGGTCGGCGCAGAAGCGCTCCTGGTGCTTTTTATCGACCGGCCTGCCGTTGAGGTATATCCAGCATTTCCCGTCCGCTTTTCCGATATCGAGCACACATCCGCCAGGCCGGTTTTTCCCGTCGATCTGAAAACTCGTGCGGTAGACGACATAGAGCCGCTCGTGGCCGTGCTCGATATAGGTCGTCGAGGGCGGTATGACGATACGGCTGTCCCATCCCGGCCTGACCGAAACCGTTTCCCATCCGCTGTCGTCGCTTTCGGGAAGGGCTTCTGAGGGAACCGCGCCGAGCATGGATTCCGTCTCGAAACGGAGAACCGTGCGTTTCCACGAAACGAGCGGGATATCCTCCGACAGGCCTGACAGAATAACGGGGCCGGTGATACCGGTAACTGCTGCTTCATCGCCCTTGCGGGGCCGTCCTTCGCTTTCGAGAAGCACGAACAGCTCGTTTTGTTTATCGCGGCGCAATATTTCGCTCACATCGGCGCTGTACCGTGAGCCGTTTGAATCATATGCGATAACACCGCCGAGGCAAACACCGTTGAGGTAGACGACCGCGTTGTCGTGAATCTCGGTAAGATGGAGGCTTTTTCCTCCGGGGTCGTCGTTGATTCCGAACGAACACCGGTAGCCGTAATAACCTGTATCAAACTGGCCGGAGTGCTCGTTCCCCCGGAACGCATTGTAAGGCTTCCACCCGCCATCGTCTGAAAGGGCAAGCGGATTCTCCGCCTCCATTGTCCAGCCGGTGAGCGTCATCGTTCCCGAATAAAGGGGTTCTTCGACAGGAGGAAGCTCTACCCTGACCGTTTTCAGAAGCTTGTTGACCGTGACCGTCTTCAGGTTCTCCCCGTTAAAAGACACTGTGGGCGGAATGATCGGCGTGCAGTTGCAGGGAAACTCGAACCACTGATTATCCCCGGGCCTCATGGAAACAGCCAGAAAAAGGCTCTCCGCTGCCGAGGATTCGATATCCATGAAATAGAGATTCGACATGATGGGGAAACGGTCGACGCCTCTTATCCCGATCCATGTGTGTTCAGCGGTTGCTCTGTCCGCGACGATGATGCGGATGCCGCCGAGAACGTTCGATAATTCGTCCTCGAGCTCGCTTACGAGCAGAATGTGGAAAAATCCGGGTGTATGCGTGAATGAAACGAGCAGGTTGTCCCCGGTCTTTTCGACTGCGGCGTTTCCGCGCGAATGGTCGAATGAACCATAACCGCCGATGAGAATCTCGCCCGGTTCGCCCGGTTCGCCGTACACTACGATGATCAGCTCGTCCTCGAGACGGTAAACTCCGAATACCTCCGATGTGCTGTAGACAAGGCGGATGGCTCCGCCGAGTGGAATGTTGACCGGCAGTATTTTCATGGACTGCGGCGCGAGACGGAGAGCGGTTTTTGCGGGAAACGGAATCCCGCCCTGACCCGGCACTTCAATCCTCAGGGTAATCTCCTGCGGCGACCGCGTGAGATTGCGCGGGAACAAAAAGACGCACTCATATCCGCTCCGCCGGAGAACAGAGACGCCGCGCGGCGCCTGAACCGGTATATCACCGTCAGGCAGTGTTTGTACGAGGTCATTACCGAAGTGATGGAGAAAACTCCCGATACGGCGCACCATGTAATACTTGCCGTCGAGCTCTCCCCACTCGCGGATGGCGCTGTCGTAATCGTACGAGGTGATATCACGGCGCCCGGTATGGTAACCGAACGTCGTTCCGCCGCAGAACATGTAGAAGTTGATAAGGTTGAGCCCGCGGGCGATGCAGTCCTTGATATGAACTTCGACCCATGATTGCCCGATCATGCCGACCATTGTGGGAAGCGTGCTCCCGGCTTCAGCTGCGAAACCCGTCTGGAACTCGACACAGGCTGCGGGTTTTTCCGGCTGCTCTTCGAGCAGGTCGGCGATGGCGACCTCCGATTTATGGACATTCCACGGCCCCGGGTAGAGGTCGAGCGTATCGGTTATCGGGGTATGCCTGCGGACTGACGGGTTGAGATTGGTCACGAGCGGCGATGTTATCCCGTCACGGCGCACGATGTCCGCCATCTGGAGAAAATACTGGAGCTCGCCCCACAGGAATTCGTTCTCGATCTGGTACAGGATGAGATTGCCGCCGGCCTCCGGGAGAAAATCGCGGAGGATACGGTTCACCTCGTGAAACCAGCGGCTCACCGCGGCCATGTAATGCGGATCGACCGTGCGGACTGCATCCGCTTCACCGATGAGCCAGGGTGGGAGTCCGCCCATATCCCATTCGCTGCAGATATACGGCCCCGGACGGGCGAAGAACTGCATACCGCTCTTACGGACGGATTCGATCCAGGCCCTGAGGTTGCAGCCCCCGTCAAACCGCCATATTCCCTTCTCCGGCTCGTGCAGGTTCCACGGTATGTACGAGCCGATGGTGTTGATGAAGGCTGCGCGGGTTTTTTTGAGACGGTCATTCCAGTGCGTCTGCGGAATACGGAAATAATGGATTTCTCCGCCGAACATGAAGGACGGGCGGTTATTAATATTAAGCGACCGTCCCCTGATCGTATCCTCTGAAGGAATCATATGATAACTGGTTTGTGGTTTATGGTTTATAGTTTATGGTTAAAGATAATACAACGCAACTGGTACTGTCCGGACTCCTCTTTCAATCAGAGACCGGAAACGAGAAACCATAAACTAATATATTTATTTCACTTCATCGAGCGCATAGCCTGAATTGCAGGGATAGTATTCCTGCAGATAATCGATCATGATATACGGATTCTTGGCATGTATCTTTTCGAACAGATGTTTCCCATCGCCGAGCTTACGGTTTTTCGGCAGGCCGGTGGGCAGGAAGTTCTCGGTCTTAATAAGGTCGAGCGAGGCGGTCTCGATTGCCGCAATGTCGTTTCCCGCCAGTATTCCGATGTCCGGCACGAGCGACGGGGAGCTGAACTCCCAGCAGTCGCAGTATATGGTGATATTGGTGAGGAAATTGATAAAGAACAGATTTTCCGGCTTGAATTTTTTCAGAAACGCCGCTGTAACGAGCGCCATTCCCTGTGAGAAATCCTCGAACCTCCGGTCTTCCATGGTGATAGCCTTTTCGGGGCAGATCATCACACAGTGCTGACAGTAGGTACAGTTATGGAAAAAGAAGGAGATTTCCTTTCGGGCGTCGTTTTTCTGGATCGCCTGGTTGGGACAGGCTTTAAAGCACTTGAGACAGTATACGCATTTCTCACGGTCGATGGTGAGCCCGCCCTCGAGGTGGTGAAGCTTACTACGGGTTTCCGGAGTGATAAGCCCCATTGCGATATTCTTGAGCGAGCCGCCGAATCCGCATGTGCCGTGACCTTTGACATGGGAAAGATCGATGAAAAAGTCGCAGTCGATTGCCTCGCCGGAAAGAAGGGCCTCGTCAAGCTCCTTGAAACCGATCGGCTCATGGTAGTAGTATTTGCCTGTCTCGCCGAAACATGAGACGACCGGGCAGTCGAGCACCTCTCGGGTATACCCCCGTGCGATGCCGGTTTCCGCCCTGCTGTCGATGATTTTCACCGATTTAGCGCCGCCGCTCTTGACCGCATCGACAAGAATTCTCACAAACACCGGATGGATGGTGGTAAAACCGATGCCGCCGCCAAGGTGCATCTTTATGGTGACCGTTTTACCCTCGACACGCTTGGGGAGCTTACTCCTGAGCAGCATACGTTTGAATTTCGCCGGGAGTGTCTTTTCCATTTCAAGACTCTCGATCACGGCATCTGCGAATAGCAGTGTTTCCTTGTTAGTCTCTTTTTTGTGTGCCATTGAAACCTCGTGTATTCCTGGTAGACGTGAACGGTACCACATACTGTATATTATACGTAATAAAGCATTTTTTCAGGGTTAAGTCAAGGCGGTTGAAACCCCTGGCCCCCCCCATTTTTTTAAAGAACACTTTTTTTAGATGTTACTTCCTTTGCGTGCCCCAAGGAAGTAAACAAGGAAAGGGCACCCCGTGAAAAGCCTTATTCCCCGTTCAATGCCCGTTTTTCGGGAATGTGTGAACTCACGAGCCTTTGGCTCGCCCGGACAGCACCCATTCTTTTTCCGAAAACCGGTTGTGACCGCGGGGCTTTTCAACGGGTTTATAAATTCACAGGCTTTAATGATCTATATTCTATTTATAATCAATGTATTACAATATAATTTATCGTGGTTTTAGGAGGTCGCCATTGAAATCCGCCCACCCCCGAATGCTGTACCGGCACGAAGGAGAAAACCAGCACGTGGGGTGAGGTCAAGAGAATTTATTGGTGAAGTAACCGGATAAAAATAACAAAACTAAAAAGCGGAGAGTATACCCGCTTTTTTTGTTGGTGATTGCATGGTATATGGTTTAATTTGTTCTTAACATTGTCCTCAATGGTTTTGTAGGGACAGAGTGACAAAGAGACAGAGTGAAAAGCGGAAAAAATACCGATTGAACTTTCGAGTAATTAATTGCAATACACAAGGAGTACTCCATGGACAGCTATTCGGAACAGGTTCTCATGGGAATCGATCTCGGCGCGACCGGCATAAAGGCCGCCGTGTTCAGCCTCGACGGCGCTCTCATCGCATCCGCATCACGCCGTAACGGGCCGGTGCCGCAGCCGGGCGGAAAGGAAGGCTGGCTCATCTGGGATGCCGATGACATATGGGACAAGGTATGCCAGTGCACCCGGGAGGTCATAGGGCATCTTGCATCACCCTCGCAGATCGGTGGTGTATCGGTGTCGGGTTTCGGGGTGGACGGCGCCCCCGTGGACGAGAAAGGCCGTCTTCTTTATCCTCTTTCGAGCTGGCACGATACCCGTAACATCGAGGAAACCGAATGGCTTACGAAGCAGATCGATCCCTATGAAATCTATGAGATAACCGGGTTCCACAACTACAGCATCCAGACAGTCAACCGTCTGCGCTGGCTCGCTGTCCATGAACCGGATGTCCTGAAAAAAGCCCACTGCTACCTCATGACGCAGGATTTTCTCGTCAACCGTCTCTCCGGCGAGTTCACTACCGAGATCACCATGGCGTCGACGACAACGGTGCTCGATATCGATGAAGACCGGTGGAGTGACCGTATGCTCGACACGATCGGCGTGAGCAGGACTGTCTTCCCTGAAGTCTCCCAGTCGGGCCGTAAAATCGGCGTTGTCACCGGTAAAGCCGCGGAGCAGTCCGGTATACCCGCCGGTACGCCGGTCGCCACGGGCGGTCATGACTGTGAAATCGGCGCGCTCGGAGCCGGGGTGACCGATCCAGAAACTTTCGTGGACATCACCGGGACATGGGAAATGATCATCGCGATTCTCGATACATTCACGCCGAACCGGACGCTCTTCGACTCCGGCATCGACTGGGAGCGTCACTGTCTGCCGGGCCAGTATCTCTGCCAGAGCCTCATGATCGCGGGCGGCGTGCTCGAATGGGTCGGCGCGAATCTTTACCGCGGCACGGAGGAAAGCGCCCTGTACGGAACCATGATCGGGGAGGCGCAGGCGTTCGGGCCCGGAGCGGGCGGCGTCGCGGTGCTGCCCTCCTTTATCAGGGGTATGGGCCCGTTCCAGGCGTACGGCTCGCTCGGTACCATACTCGGCATCACCACAACCACGACGCGCGGGCAGATAGTCCGGGCTGTGTTCGAGGCGACCTGTTACCAGCTCGCCCGTCAGATCAGGGTCATCGAGGACAACACCGGCGCTGTATGCAGACGGCTCCGTTCACTTGGTGGAGTCCAGAAGAACGAGTTTTGGCTCCAGATGAAAGCCGATGTGACCGGGAAACCGGTCGAGGTCATCGCCAACCCCGAGGTCACCCTCCTTGGAGCCGCGATTCTTGCCGGAATGGGTGCTGGAGTTTACCGGAACGAACAGGACGCCCTGTCCCGGATGACCTTCCCCATGAAGGTGTACGAGCCCGACAACACCCGTCACGAGGAGTACCGCGACTGGTACGAGCGGTTTTTCGCGAATATCGCCCCGGCACTGCACCCGGTATACGGAGCGGTTTAAAAGACAGGCAGAAGGCACAAGGCACAAGGCACAAAGGGAAAGTCTTTTCACGTCGCCCTTTCATTTGGATACTTATTGTGCACTTAAAGTGGATGAACGTCTCAGTGTGGAAATGTAAAATTGGGGAATTTTCAGTTTTCTAAAATATATTGATATGTAGTGAGTTATTTCATATATTTGAACTGTAGAATGCATTGTTTTATAGCCCCATTTTCACCGGGACAAAAATTATAATCCCTGTTTTCAGTAAAAGGGAGTTTTACATATGTTTGGTATAATTAAACCGCTGACCGGTCTGATGGCAGGCATTTGCCAGCTTCTGGCAATTCTGGTGATTTTCATAGGAGTCATAAAAGCGCTTATTATTTTTATGAAGGACGTATTTTCTTCTTCGGAGTCGATTCGTGATATCCAGGAAAGCCGTATGGAACTCGGCCATTCCTTTTCACTCGGACTGGGGTTTCTGATAGGGGCAAGTATTGTGAACACAACCGTTGCGCCCGCCTGGGATGATATCGGCAAGCTTGCTGCGATCATTGCGTTACGGACAGCTTTGAATTACTTTCTTTTACGTGAGATAAACATCCGAACCGAGCCGTTGAATAAAAAAAATGAATGATGTCTCGTTTATCGGTAAAAATTTTCCGGCAACGTCGATACCGGGCAAGTGATTTTTAAATCTCCCCTGTATTATTCTTCGAAATCCTCCGGCTTCTGTTACATATTCTTCGAGAAGTTATATAAATATTAATGTGTTCTATAGGTTAAAAAAGAATCGCTTGTAATCACCCGTCTCGATATGCTTGACTTTAGATGCAATTTTTTTTATTATATTAAATTAACCGGAAATATACTATTTCCTGTATGGCTTATTATTACAACACTTCAACGGGGACTTTCGTGCGGCAGTCTCCCTGATTATCCGGAAGAACGGGAATGGTGAATCTGAAAGAAAGACGTGAAAGGGTTATCGAGACCATTGTTTCGTCCTTTCTCGAAACTGCGGAACCGGTCGGGTCTTCCTATGTTGCCGCGGCATGCGGCCTCGGTCTGAGCCCCGCGACCATACGGCACATCATGAAAGAGCTCGAGGACGAGGGATATCTCGCTCAGCCTTACACATCGGCAGGCCGGATTCCCACCGTGAAATGCTACCGGTATTATGTCAGCCATCTTTTGCCCGGTGTGGACTCTTCGGATGCGGATTTCCGTGACGCAAAACTCCTCGTCGAGCGCGTGCTCCGTGAAAACGACGCCACGATGTTCCTGAGCCATATAGCAAAGGTGCTCTCTGAAGTTACCGATCTTATCGGGGTGTCGATATCGCCGTCCTTTGAACAGGCGCTGTTCGACCGTCTCGAAATAGTCAACATGGGGGGATCGAGATATCTTCTGGTTATCTCTTTGAATAATGGCCTGGTAAAGACCATACATCTGACTGTGGATAAAATCATTCCCCGGACCAAAATCGACGAAACCGCCCGACTCCTCTCTGCCCGTCTCCACGGACTGACTGTGGCCGAGATCAAAACCTCTATCGATATCCGCCTCAGGGGTCTATCCGGCGGCGACAAGAGCCTCTGCAACGTGATTCTCAATAAACGGGACGAGATATTCGATTTCACCGGAGACACCGATTTTCACATAGCGGGGCTTTCACGGCTTCTTGTTCACCCGGAATTTGCCCCGTTCGGCCATACGCTTAAGATGATCGATCTTTACGAGCACAAGAGCGAGCTTGCGCAGGCGCTCAATTTAACCATTCATGATAACAGCGATGTAAACATATACATCGGCGGAAGCGATTTCTGGGGGCCGAAACCGATACTTTCCATGATCTCGGGTGTCTTCCGGTCAGGGAGTGAACAGGGGCTTGTCGCAGTGATAGGACCGCTTCGGGTACATTATCCGAGGCTCGCCGCGATTGTCAGATATACCGCGGAAATTACGGCGGATTTTTTCTCGAAATACTGATGCATCGTTGTTAGCCCGTTCTATTCACATATTTAAGAGGGCTGTGAAAAAGTATATTTTTCACGAGCCCGATAATGAAATGTATTGTTTCGGTGCTGTCAAGGGCATGTAAATCAGCACTTCGTGCCGACCCTTGACAGCTTATATCCACACTTACAGACTTTATCACAAG
>JAJFUH010000159.1 GCA_021372535.1 bacterium | reverse complement strand
GTCTGCGCCGGGCGGACACTTTCGAGACATATCCCCGAGACCGGCCTGCCGACTCCGCCCGAACAATCGACTGAGCTCTGCGAAAAGCACCTTCCGCGCAGGCATTCCATTCCTCGATTTTTCCGGATTCGCGAGGAATCGCGCGGCGATGTGGGCGGTCAGGAGCTTCGTTCCGCCTACAACCGTATTCACGGGTTCTATGACGAGTTCTGGGTGAGCGAGGCGGGCAGGCCTGTCGAGGAACTCGCGGCGCAGCTCAGGTTTGAGGGTGTCCGGCGGGTTATCGAGGCCGGATGCGGGACAGGGTTCGCCACAGTGCTGCTTGCGGGCAGGCTCGACAAAGGGGCGGAACTGGTCGCTGTCGATCTTTCGGAGGGTATGCTCGAAGAAGCGCGAAAACGCGCCCACGCCGCAGGATTTCATGCCATACGGTTTATCGCCGGGGATGCGCTCGAAAAACTGGGTTCGGAAGGAACGTTCGACCTCGTCTTTACGAGTTGGGTGCTGGGATATATTCCCCTGAAGCCCTTTTTTGCCGCCGCGTACCGTGCGCTCGGGCCCGGAGGCCGTCTCGCCTTCGTCGTGCACCGGGAAAACTCGCCGTCACGGGAACTCGGCATATTCGGGGAGCTTGTCGCCCAAGACCCGTCTGTGCTGACGAAGCGGGTAGCGTTCGATTTTCCCCGCGATATGAACCATGCTCGTGACGAGGTAAAAGCCCCCGGATTCGAAATCGAGTCTCTCCGGGAAGGGAAAATCACCTTCCGTTACGACAGCCCGGAAGCGGTGCTCGAACACCTTTTGAAATCGGGCGCGGGAACGGCGTTCTACGATGCTGTCGATCCCGCGATGCGCGACAAACTTGAAAAGCGGTTTCTCGGTGTTCTCGCCGAACGGAACGAACACAGCGCCCGGTACGATGTCGTGCACGATTACGTGTCGTGCATCGCGCGGAAACCGTAGCAGAAAGCGGATGTGACACTCCTGCGGCAGATATGAGCAAACAGCGGATATGAGGTTTTCAGGCGGGATGATAAAAACAGCAGGCTTGGCGGTTGTGCTTTGTATATGCGCCCTTGCATTTTCCGGGGGCTCGCACGCTTCCGATACCGGTACGGCGGCGCGACCGAAAATCGGGCTCGTTCTGAGCGGCGGCGGCGCAAAGGGTCTTGCCCAGATCGGAGTGATCGAGGTTCTGGAAGAGGCAGGCATCGAGGTTGACTGCATTTCGGGCACGAGCATGGGTGCGGCTGTCGGCGCACTGTATGCGATCGGTTATAAGGCAGCCGATATTGAGAAAATCGCCCGCGAGCAGAACTGGGGCGAGATACTCGGCGATACGATATCGAGAAGGAACGTGTCGATCGAGGAAAAGGATGAGCTGGAACGGTATGTGGGCGCCTTTCCCATCCGTCACGGTAAAATCTCGCTGCCTGCCGGATTGACAGCGGGTCAGAAACTGTCGGCGGTGCTTTCGCGGTTGACGCTTCCGGTTCATGCTGTCGATGATTTCAGAAAACTGCCCATCCCTTTTGCCTGTGTTGCCACCGATATCGAGACCGGGGAAGCTGTTGTCCTCGACAGAGGTTTTCTGCCCGATGCCCTGCGGGCAAGCATGTCCCTTCCGACGATTTTCGCGCCGGTGGAACTGAACGGCCGTCTCCTTGCCGACGGATATCTTGTCCGGAACCTGCCTGCCTCCGATGTGAGGGCGCTCGGCGCGGATATCGTGATCGGAGTCGATGTCGGCGCCCCCCTGTATGGGAAGGAAGACATCGACTCGCTTGTAAAGGTTCTTGAGCAGGTGATGCGTTTCAGGGGAGCGGCCGCAACAGAAGAGCAGCATCGGCTCTGCGACATACTGATCATGCCCGATGTCGGCGAATACGGCGTTTCAAGCTTCGGAGCCATCGATTCGCTGATCGTTCGGGGTAAGCGCGCCGCCCGTGAACAACTGCCCCGCCTCAAGGCTCTTGCCGATTCCCTGAAGCAGTATCCCCGAGAGCAGAAACAGTCCGCTCCGCCTGCTGTTCCGCGTGATATATATGTGACCGATCTCAGGTTTGAGGGTCTCCGAAATGTCTCCAGCTACCTGCTCATGGGAAAGCTCAATATCGAGGTGCCGTCGCACATGACACCGACCGGGCTCGAACGGGCGATAGAAAGCGCTTACGGCAGCCAGTTTTTCGAGCGGATCACCTACAAGCTCGAACCGTTTCGGGAGGGATACCGGCTCATCATACGGGTTGTCGAACAGGATGAGAGTTTTTTCAAATTCGGGTTTCATTACGATTCCAATATGAAATCGGCGCTCCTGCTCAATACGACATTCCGCAATGTACTGGGACAGGGTTCAAAACTCATGTTCAATGCCCGGCTGAGCCAGAATCCCGGGTACAGCGGCTCGTATTTTGTCTCCACGAACTGGAGGCCGGGAGTCGGGCTGTCAATACAGACATCGTATGACAAGTTTGAAGTCTACACATACAAGCCGAACGGCAAACTCGAGTCGAGCCTCGATTATTCGCTGTTTGAAACGAACATTCTTTTACAGACTATTTTTGCAAATACTTTTTCGCTCGGCGCCGGTGTTCAGTACCACTATTCGGAGATCGAGAGCAAAATCGTTCCCGAGGACTGGGAAGATATGCATTTCGGGCAGTTGAATTTTATGGGATACATCACCCTCGATACGCTCGACCGGTCGGTATTTCCCCGGAACGGTTTTCAATTCTACGGCGAGGCTCTCTCGGTCACCGATCTGCTGAAAATCGACGATTTTCCGGACATGAAGCCGTTCAAGCGTTATGCCCTCATGTTTACGGAGGTTCTGCCCGTACACAACCGTATTTCGCTGTTCGGCAGTTTCTATGGTGGCATGTCCTCGAAGGACGATTTGCCGCCGGATTACTACTTTTATATCGGAGGATTTCACCCGGCCCGGACAACCTTTTTTCCGTTTGCCGGGTTGAAATTCATGGAAAAAACCGGGTCGACCGCGTATGTTTCCGAAGGGGGGATTCAGTATGAATTCCGGAAGGACATGTTTCTCATTCTCAGGGGAAACAGGGGGAAAGCCGTTCTTTCGTTTGAGGATATCTTCTCAAACGAGGGTTTGAACAACGGCGTCGGTTTGACAGCGGGCATGCTGAGCCCGATCGGCCCCATCGATTATACGGTCATGAAGGGCAGCGGCAGCCGTGGATTGCTGACCTATGTGAATATCGGCTTCCGGTTTTAGCCCGTTCTATTCACAAAATTCAATAGAACGCGGATTTACGCGGATTTGTATTTTGAATATCATTTCTTTGATGTGGATGGTTTATTGTTATTGCTCCGGCAAATAAATAATGATACTAATATTTGGAATAGATGCCGAAACATGTTCGGCATGACACAATCTTTTGTCACTGTTTTACCACCGAAGCAATAATAAAAATATTATTAATAATCTATTATGTGTCTTTGTGATTAAATATTTTAATGAATAATCCGGGTAGGTATGTATCCCGACATTTTTCAGAAGGGGCACATTTCATTGGAACCCAAAAAAACATCGAGCCATTATTTACAGGAGATTCAACATATGAGCCCAGCGATCAGACAATGCGTTGCGGCGCTTTTCTTCATCGTGCTGGCGGGTCTGGCGCTGTCCGCCGCTTCCGTCGGGGCCGGTGTCACCATCATGGTCGATCCCGGGTCGTTTCCGGGAATAGAGCAGGCGGCGACCGGCGAGGAAACAATCGACTGGTGGGACGACAATCTTTTCGACGACCGTGCATGCACCGAATGTTTCGCCGCCATGGAACTCCTCCGCTTCCTGCCTGCCTGTACGGTGATTCCGGAGAGCGCGGTGCAGGTTCAGCCATCCGTAAAGCTGCCTCAGACCGGAGATGTCATCCTCGTCGGGAACCGGAAGTCGAACAAGCTCGTCGCTTCATTTCCTCTCCCGGACAGCATCGGGCTTGCGACCGATGAATCGTTCTGTATCAGGGCGTTTTCCGATAACGGCAGAACGGTGACCGTAATCGAGGGCAGGGACCGTATCGGAACGCTTTACGGGGTTTACGGCTATCTCGAACTGCTCGGGATGCGGTTTTACGGTCTCGGCGAAACGGGGACGGTGTACCCGGTAAAGAAGGGAGAGCTTCCGGCGAATCTCACCACTGTCGGGAACCCCTCGTTCCTGACCCGCGGGTATCATGCATGGGAGGATCGCGGCAGCGATGATTTCTTCCTCTGGATGGCGCGGAACCGTATGAACTTCTGGACCGCCGCCGAGAAGGAAATTCACCTCATGAAAAAGCTCGGAATGAAGTGCGCGGACGGCGGTCATACGATACAGATGATCTGCCTCAACCCGCAGGCGGAATACCCGTACAACCACCCGAAGTTCAAGGGTGACGAGAACAAGCCGAAAGACCCCTATGCGCCGGGGAAAGAGTACACCGCCGACACGAACGGGGACGGAAAACTCTCCTATTTCGAGGCGCACCCCGAGTGGTACGGCCTCCGTAAGGGCAAGCGGAGCGACAACATCAAGGACGAGTTCGGCGACAATTACTGTACTTCCAACGCCGATGCGACGAAGGAGCTCGCGAAGAATGTCGTGCAGGAGCTCATCGACGGCCGGTGGCGGTATGTGGATATCCTTAATTTCTGGATGATGGACAACCGCGACCGGTGGTGCGAGTGCGATGTCTGCGCACAGCAGGGAAGTTATACCGACCGGCTTTTTCTCGTCGTTCATGCGGTACTCGAAGAGATACGGAAAGCGCGCGGTGACGGCCGGCTCAAACGCGATGTCGAGCTTTCCTCGCTCGCGTATCTCGATACGATCACACCACCGACGCGGCCGCTCCCCCGCGGATTCGACTACGCGCATTTTTCCATCACCTTCTTCCCTATCGAGCGCTGTTACAACCATACCCTCGCCGATCCCTCGTGCACCGAGTACAACGATCGTCTCTGCAGGAGCTACCAGGCATGGGTGACGGGGCAGTACTACAGGGGGACGATGTTTATCGGCGAGTATTACAACATCAGCTACCTAAAATCGCTGCCCATGCTCTATACCCGCATCATGGCGGCGGATATACCGTGGTATTACCGCACGGGAACCCGTCACCTCCACTACATGCATACACCGACAGCCCTCTGGGGGACCTGGACGCTCAACCAGTATCTGCTCGCCCGTCTCCTCTGGAATGCCGGAACCGATGCGGACGCTCTCCTCGACGAGTACTTCAGCCGGTACTATCCCACGACCTCAGGAGAGACCCGGTGTTTTTACCGTGACCTCGAAACGGCCATGGAAAGCTTCAAGGCGATCAGGTACTGGGGCTGGAAAACAAGCCTCAAATCGGACAAGGCCCCGCTTTTTCCGAAAAAGCATTTTCAGTACGAACCATGCCACCCGCTGACCGATGACGGGGTCGACCTCCTCGAAATGAAGGACTACATGGAACGCGCCCGGACACACTTCGATGCGGCGCTTCTCATGTGCACCGATGAAACGGAGCGCCTGCGGCTCCTCGAGGACGGGAAACGGTTTGCCTACGGCGAGGCGATGTTCTATTTTCACTATCATCTTTTCCGCACGGCCCTCTTCAACCAGCGTAAAGACGAACCAGCCGCGCGCCGCGAATGCGCCGAACTCATGCGGTATGCGGAACAGCTTCGGGGCATGACCGATCTCGTTCAGGTCTCCTCGAGCCATGCGAACGCAAAGGATGGTCTCGATGCCACGCAGGCTGCGGATGTCTATGAATTCTTTGTGGAAAAGTACGGGAAATGAGCTTGATCAAGGGTATCCCAAGAGATGAAATTATCGGGGAAAGAAAGTATTAATAATCTATTTTAGTTATTCAATGAGCTCATAATCGCTAATGTATTGTACAATGGTTGTCATTCCCAAGAACGAAGTGAATTGGGAATCCAGTGTTACCATTACTCTGCCATAACCATGAGATGATGGATTCCCGTTTTCACGGGAATGACACTTTAACACGAATTAACGCAAAAGGTGCGCTATGAAACGGTATTCCGTCATGAAATATTGTGTGTTATCCGCTCTGTTCACCCTCTGTATCGTAAATTGGAAAAATCCCGCAGCCGACGAGCCGCTGCCGCTCCGTTTCGATACCTCGGATCATGGCGAACCCGGCGACAGGGCGCCTGTCGTGAAGCCGTGGAAGAGCATAGCCCTCGATCCCGAATACGGCGGCTGGTGGGTCGTTACGGGTGATGTGGACGGCGACGGCGTGGTCGATGTGGTCAGCTCGGAGAATGTGAACAACGTCGATGTCCACTATACGAGCACCGCCGTGGCTCAGCGCCTCGACGGCAGTGTCATATGGCGGTGGGGAAATCCGGAAATCGGCCGCAAGGAATGGCATCATGATGTCGCCTGCCAGATTTATGACTGGGATGGCGACGGGCGCAATGAAGTCGTTCTCCTGACAAAGGGATTCCTCGTCGAGCTGGACGGCGCGACCGGTACGGAACGCAGGCGGATACCCATCGCGGAGGATGCCACCGACTGTCTCGTGTTCTGCAATGTGTCCGGCAACTCGCGCGCCGCCGATGTGCTTGTCAAGAACCGTTACGAGCAGATATGGGTGTATGATTATGGTGGTACATTGCTGTGGACTGTCACCATGCCGGGCGGATACAGGACTGCGCACCAGCCGCGACCTTATGACATCGACGGCGACGGCAGGGATGAAATCATGGCAGGATATTCCATGCTCAATCCTGATGGAACGGTGCGGTGGACGGTATCGTCATCGCAGGTCGATCTCACCAAAGGGCACCTCGACTGCTGCCGTCTGATGAGAAAAGGCGTCAAAGGCGCAGACGAATGGCGCTTTGTGGTCACCTACTGCGGCGCACTTGCCATCGCCTGCATCGACGGCAACGGAGCGACCGTGTGGGAACGCACCGGATACCATTTCGAGTCTCTGAATGTCGGGCGGATTTTCCCCGATATTGCCGGGCCTCAGATTCTCTTCGATATCGACCATGTTCCCGAAGGGGAAAGTCCCGTGTGGGTGTTTGACGAAAACGGCCGTAAACTCGGGCAGATCGTTTCCGATTACTGCCGTCACCATGCACTCCTCGACTGGACGGGTGACGGATACGACGAAATCATCATTGCCCATGCCCGCGGGATATTCGACCGTACGGGCGCCCGAATCGCAACGCTTGCGTGCGACGACAGCGGTGTCACCGTCCAGACCGGCGATATGACGGGCGATGGTGTTATCGATATTGCCATAACCACACCCGCAATGGTTCATATCTTTAGAAACGCGAACGGCCGGAAGGCGGAAAAGCCCGTGCCGCTCGGCTGCGGAGTCAATTACACACTGTATTGAGCAGGCGGTGATGTAATCTCAATAATAACAATGTGCTATAACGTTATTCCTGCTTTAGAATGATCCCTCTCGGCTTCGCCGTTTCCCCCTTATAAAACAAAGGGGGAGCCGCACCATCTCCTCCCTTAAAAAGGGGAATGCCAAAGGCAGAGGGGATCATTAATGAGAAATAAACAGAACTGTCTGGTTAAACTACTGAGTACCTTTTATTTGCAGTAGAATATGATAGTTGCCACTCTTAACCATGGCAACTCACCCCGCGCATAACACCTTGATAAAATAGATGTTAGCGGGCGCTTCCCCTCTCTTGTGGCAAGAGAGGGGGCAGGGGGTGAGTTAGGGTGGAGAAAAGGGGTAACAATTAAATCTAAAACAATCCATATGCCGGTAAATGCCTTGTTTACAGGATATTTCGAACTTTTATAACAATTTTAACCGGACACTATTCAGAAATAAATACAAATTTAAATTGATTGGTCTATCAACAACCGGGAACATGCCATGATGAGAATACCCTTCAATACCATGTACAACGAATTTCTCCGCATACTCACGAAAACGGGTTTCACCGAGGACAGGGCCTGTCTGTGCGCGCGGCTTTTTGCGGAATCGAGCCTGGACGGTGTCTATTCCCACGGTGTCAACCGGTTCCCCGTGTTTGTCGATTACATCAGGCGGGGCATAGTCAGGATTCATAACAGGCCGGAGCTGGTTTCCGGATTCGGTCCCCTCGAGCGCTGGGAAGGTAACCTCGGGCCCGGCAACCTCAACGCGTACGAGTGCATGAACCGGGCAATCGCCCTTGCCCGTGCACACGGCATGGGATGCGTCGCCCTCAGGAATACAAACCACTGGATGCGCGGCGGAACCTACGGCTGGCAGGCTGCTGAGGCGAACTGTCTTGCCGTCTGCTTCACCAACACTCTGCCGAACATGCCGCCCTGGGGCGCCACGGATAAACGGGTCGGGAACAATCCCCTCATTCTGGCGGTTCCCCGCAGCGGAGGGCATATTGTCCTCGATATGGCGATGTCGCAGTTTTCCTACGGTAAGATGCACGAATACCAAATGACCGGGAAAAAGCTGCCTGTTCTGGGAGGTTTCGACAGCAGTGGCGCCCTCACCGATGAGCCGGGCTCGATTCTGAAGTCGGGGCGGTTCCTCCCCATGGGCTACTGGAAGGGATCGGGTCTGGCGATTATGCTCGACCTTTTCGCGGCGATACTGTCGGAGGGTCAGTCCACGCGGCACCTCGGACATGAGGGCGATGAATACGGCGTTTCACAGGTATTCATGGCATGGAGCGCGGAAAAACTGGAAAGCACACAGGCGCTCGAAGCCATTACCCGCGAGGTGCTCGATTTTATCCATGACGCTGCCCCGGAGCAGGAGGGCGGGCGCGTTTACTATCCCGGCGAACGGACGCTCCTGACCCGGAAAGACAACAGAGAACACGGCATCCCCGTACAGGAAGCCGTCTGGGAGCAAATCATCGGGCTGTGATTGCAGAATGAAACGAAAAGGAGAACCACCCGGGGATGAATCCCCGGGCGCCCGGAATATTTATCCGATCATTGTCCAGTCCCCGTATATCGCTTCCTCGATACGGTTCACCTCGCGGCCTGTGTCGCCGCCGACACCGGATTCGCGGTTTTCGAGCACCGCACGGGTGAAATCGTCGATGAGCGGGAGGTGAAAGTTGGTATGAGGCGGGTGTTTCTCCGTCCGCTCGCCGTTCCGTGTTTTCACCGTGACAGTCCCGGCATTGAGCACCGGAACATGAATCGAACCCTGGGTTCCGAATATGTCCAGCGTATCCTGAAACTCAAACGAGGCATGGGTGACGTTCAGAATGGCATTCGGGCCGTTTTTGAAGTGTAAAAACGCCGTGGCGGTGTCCTCCACCTCACGGTCGAAGGCAAGCCTGCTGATAAATCCCCTCGCGAACGTGACCTCGCCGAAGATGTTGAGGAGCACCTCGATACGGTGGCAGCCGAAATCGAACATCGGCCCGCCGCCTGAACGGGCTTTCTCCATGAACCAGTAACGGCTGCCGCCCGGCTGGGGATCGTAGTACTCGAAGGCGTTTATCTGCGCCGTAACGGCCTGACCGATCTCGCCGGACGCGATGATTTCCCTGATGCGCGCCACGACCGGGTAGAAATGGCGGTAATAGGCGATACCGAGTTTCACACCGCCGGAACGGCAGGCGGAGATCATGCTGTCGCACTCGCCGGGAGTCAATCCCATCGGTTTTTCGCACAGGACATGCTTGCCCGCCCCGGCGGCAACAATTGTCTGCTCGCAGTGCAGGTCCACCGGAGTGGCAATGTAGACGGCTTCGATCTCACTGTCACCGAGAAGCTCCTTCCATGACCTGAACCATCTCCGGGCGCCGTACTCGCGCGCGAACGGTTCCGCGAGGTCGAACCGTTCACGGCTCACCGCGGTGAAATCGCAGTTCGGCAGGTCTCTCAGGGCAGGCGCCACCCGTTTCCGTGCTATGTCGCCGCAGCCGATAAGTCCCCATTTCAGCTGTTTCATCATGAAGCTCCTTGATTGGTGATAAAACTGTCTGAACCGCTGATTTGTCCGATTAACTGATTACCATGATGTGTCACAAGCACACCCACACTAATCATATCAATCATGTAAAGTCTTGTGATAAAGTCTGAAAGTGTGGATATAAGCTGTCAAGGGTCGGTACAAAGTACCGATTTACACGCCCTTGACAGCATCGAAAAAACACATTTCGTCATGGGGCTCGTGAAAAATATACTTTTTCACAGCCCCCGTAATCAGAGGTTCAGACATCTTTAGTTTTTTACAGTGTCATTTCCTTCCCCGATACGACGACCTTCTTCACATCGATGGTTCCCTGTCTGACTTCGAGGAACGGTTTTCCCCTGTTGAGGCCCGTTCTGCCGAAACCGTACTCGGTCGCGATGAAGCATGTGAACGTATCCCCGACCTTCGAGTCGATAAAGAGCGTGTTGTCCACAGCGTCGTACCGGACGCCGGTCAGCCCCTGGATGAGGCCCCAGCTCGACAGCGCGCGGGCGTACCAGTGACCGCACTCGTACTCGTTGAACGGGTTCCGTACACGGCCGTCGTAACGGTCTCGGGCGATTCGGACGATTTCGAGGCCCTCGTTCACCATGCCTTCGAGCATGAGGTGAGAGGCGACCTGGTACTCGATGCCCGTCCAGACCTCGTCGCTGTAAACGAAGGGGATGGAGAGCGCGCCGCCCTTCGGCCATGTGCAGAGCAGGAGACCGCCCTCTTTGCCGAGAGCGTAGGCGGGACGCTGCGGGTTGGAGTGGTCGGACAGGTCGCGCTTGAGGTTGTAGGTATGGATAGCTTTGAGGCTGCTCCTGACCTTAACCGGGTCGACAATCTCGCCGAGACCGCACATGCGCGCCATCCAGAATCCGAGAACGCCGTCCGACAGGCACCCGGTGCCGTACTGGTATTTCGGCCCCTGCGTGTTGAGCATATCGACCACATCCTTGTAGCCTGACCCGTTCGATGATACATCGAGCGGCTTGAACTCGGCGTTGAGCCCCGTGGTCATGATCTTCTGGAAGAAGTACTCGCCGTCCCAGAGCTCCGTTTCGAGGCAGGTTTTGCCCTTTTCGAGGAGCGTGCGGTACTGCGTGACATCCTCGCCGAGCGCCGTGCCCATCTCGATGGCAGCGGTGAGCGCGCCGAGGTAGAAGCTCGAACAGTGGCCGTCCGGACCCCAGTATTCGATGTCGTACGTGTTGTGGTGAGGCTCTTCGAGGACGCCGTGCCCGCGCGGGTCCCATGTGGTGATGCAGTATTCGAGGCTCTTTTTGACCTTCGGCCAGAGCTCCCTGAGCCATTCGGTGTCGCCGGAGATGCGCCATTCGCGGTACACCTTCATGATGCCGCCCAGCTGACCGTCCGAAGCCGCATGGAACGTGTGGTCGACCGGACGGATGGGGAGCGAGGCACGGAACGTCTGGTGGCCGCGCTCATCCTGGCTCTCGTTGAACTCGGTCTTGCGGAGGCTCCGTTCGAGCGAGGGGAACAGGTGCGGTATCGCCTGGGCGTAGTTCCACACATGGGTACAGGTGCCGTGACAGCAGCCCCGGTTGTCGGAGCAGCCCTCGAAACACCAGAGCCGCCCGCAGGTCGTCCTGAGCACCGTGGGCGATTTGAGAATGGTCAGGTTCGCGGCGACCGCCTCGACAACCTCCGGAGGGAGCGTCGTATCGTAGAAGGTGTCGCTGAAGAGCTTTGTTTTTGCCCGGAGATCGTCGTAGCCGGTCATCCAGTACTTCGCCGTTTCCTTGATGTCGGTGAACCGGCCGGCGTACCACGGGACATGAAACCGGGAGGCGCAGCAGGAGCTTTCTTTTCCTTTTGGAGCTGCTGCCGTGGTTTTTTCGGGATCGTTGCCGAGCCGAAGGTCGGTTTTGGGGACATACCATGCGACCATGACCCGGATGGTCTTTTCCTGGCCCGCTGAAAGCTTGAACGGCACGAAGAGCGATGCTCCGGGGCATGCGCCTTCCACCGGCGGATTGTCGAGGAGGATGCCCTCGCGGACATTTCTCCATGCGAGGGTGAGGGAATCCCACCAGCCGCCCTTGAACCAGCAGTGGTCGACCACGACTGCGCTGTCATCGATAAAGACGGCGTAATCGCCCTGGTTTTCAGGCTTCTCCGTGGTGCCGTCCTGGTGGAGTATGAATCCGTTTTTAATGGGGAGAATCGTGTTGCCCACGTTCCCGATTGTCATGAAATTTTTGGAGTTGTAGGAGAATACGGCGTCGATGGCTGAGCCGGAGGTATTCTTGAAACGGTATTCGAGCGCCCCGACCGGGAGGCTCGCATTGTCGGGGTCGCCGGGAATGAACGGGCTCCAGCCGGTGAGTTCGACCTCGAGGGGTACTTCGCTGTCTTTGAGCGTTACGATTCCGAAGGGGAACCGGGTGAGAAACGAAGCCTCGTCGAATCGCGGAAGCCCGTAGCTTGTGCCGGCGGCGCCGTTGCCTGTGCCGGGAGCGCCGAAAATTTTCCAGTCCGGCACGGGGCCTTCGAGGATTTTTGCCGTATTTTGCTTCCCTTTGATACAGAGCGCGGCGAATGAACAGGGTTCGTTGTAAATCTGCATGACGTTTCTGACCGATACATGGGATATGGCGCCGGAACCCTCGAGGCATATCATGCCCGCGCCGATACCGCCGATGGGTAAGGCGACACGGTTCAGGTATGGACCGGTATAGGGGCCGTTATATGATTTGCCGTACTGTTTTTGTTTGGTTCTCGGCGGTTTCGTACAGCCGTCCAACCCCGCAAAAGCCGCGGCTGTTCCCGCGGATGTTTCCAAAAACGTGCGTCGTTTCATGACTCCCTCCCTGAAGAGCAGCCGGCTCCCGCTGGCCGGTTTTCAGCTTATGCCGAATTTTATCTATCGTATATCGAACACTGTATTCCCTTTAACCATTATCTGAACGTATGCTACTTGTTTTTTCCCGTATTGTCAAGGACTTGTCGGGGAATTTATCTGAAAATGCATCTTCAGTTCCCGGTGCTGAAGCCTCGGTCTGGTGTCGGGAGTCGCTGTAACGACGTCATTCCCGAATCTTTTATCGGGAATCCATATGCAGTCTGTTTTTTCCCCTCTGTCTCTTTGTCCCTCTGCCACTTTTTTTAAAAGTTCCTCCATTGATTTCTGTGAAACGAACGTGTATCTTGATTTACAATCATGAGACTGTGGTCTGCTTGCCGTGTTCGTGAAAGGAAGAGGACAATACCGGTTATGGAAAAGAGGACAATGCCGTATCTCGCCCTCGGGGGCGTGTATGACGACGAGGACGTTCAGGCTGTGACGAAAGTCGTTGCCGCAGCGGCGCGGACAGGCGGGGATTTCTTTCCGCTGCCCGAGGAGAGCGAGTTCCAGGAGACGTTCGCCCGCCACGAGGGGGCGCAGAAGGCTGTCGCGGTCAATTCGGCGGGGACTGCGCTCGATCTCTGCATGATGGCGCTCGGTATCGGTCCCGGTGACGAGGTCATCACGACACCGCTCACGTTCGTATGCTCGGCGACGACTGCGATGGCGCGCGGAGCGCGGGTGGTGCTTGCGGATATCGATCCCTCAACGCTCACTATCGATCCCGGCTCGGTTGAGGAGCGCATCACCGGACGAACGAAGGCGGTCATCCCTGTTCATTTCGCCGGGCTCTCCTGCGACTGCGGCCGTTTCGAGGGCATCGCCCGCAAGCACGGTATTGCGGTGATCTACGACGCCGCGCACGCGGTCTGTACGCGCTTCCGGGGAACGCCCGTGGGAGGGTATGGCACCGCCTCATGCTACAGTTTCCAGTCCAACAAGAACATGACCACCCTCGGCGAGGGCGGCGCAGTGACCACGAACGATCCCGAGTTCGCCGAGACAGTCCGCCAGATGAAAACTTTCGGTTTCGTTTACGGCAAACCGACCCGTGTCGTCCGTATCGGCTTCAACTACCGGATGACCAAGCCGCAGCTCGCCGCAGGAATCAGTCAGCTGAGGAAAATCGACCGTATCATCGCCCGGAAACGCGAAAATTTCATGGCAATGAACCGTGCGCTCGATGGCATAGACGAGATCGTTCCGGCGCCCGGCCTTTCGGAGGATCACGGCGCTCTCATGCATGTGGTGCGCCTCGATACGGACAGGGTTTCGTTCACCCGCGACACGCTGACCGCTCACCTGAAGGACGAATGGGGAGTCGGCACCGTCTGGCATTATCCCCCGGTCTGGAGCTGGGAAGTGATGACGGATGCCGGGTATGGCCCCGGCGGCTGTCCCGGGGCGGAAAAGGCATGCGCGCAGGTATTCAGCCTTCCGGTGTTCGCCTCGACCACCGAAGACGATATCTCGTATATCGCCCATGCGCTCGGGGAATCGATCGCGGCGCTTCGATGAAGGAGAAAGAACGACCGTGAATCCCGTATTTACACCGCGGCCCGATAATATCTTCACACGGCATATCGCCGATTATTTCGAGCGCGCAAAGGCCGGGACACCGTACATCGAGGCAATCTGCGGGAAATGGCTGTTCGAGGACCTCATACCCGGTCTTTCGGATTTCGACACACGGTTCATGTTTTCCGACGACACGCCGTCCGAAGCATGGCCCGGAATATCGCATGCAATCGGCCGTATGCATACCGATCTGTGCCGCGAATTTCCGGAACGCGCCCGTATTCTCGAACACCTCCCCGGCATCAACCTGAAATGGGCTGAAGCCCTCGAACCGCAGTCCTATTATCCCGAGTTCAAGCAGTGGACCGTGTATCATGCGCCGGCGGAACGACGGGCGGAATTCGGGATATATCTTGCGGAAAGGCCCTGGGACGAAATCGAGGAGCTCTTCAATGTCAAAAAGTTCGCCCTCTATTTCACCCCCTACGACCGTTCCATCGACCCCCCCATCAATATGCACGAGTTCGAAAGCAAGTACCCGCTCCACAGCCGTATCATGCACTACTTCTGCCCGCCGGTGCAGAGCGCGGTGAGCATACGGCTCAGGCGGATGGTCAGGGGCAAGATCGAGAGTTTCAGGCTCGCGCGTGATATATTTCCCGGCGGACACGTCATCGACACGGTCATGGATATTCTCGACCGCCACTTTGAAGTTCCCGGGCTGTACGAAGAGCCTGCCCTTTCCGGATTCGAGACGCTCCTCTTCGGCTACCTCAAGGACACACTGCGGATTATCGCGCCGGATATCTCTGTCATAGATGCGGGGGCCGAAGACACCTCGAAGCAGTTGAAAGACAAGCTCCGTTCGGTGAAAGCCGGGCTCCGGAACAGGTTTTTCGACGGCGCCAAATTCTGCCGTCTCATGATGGGCCGTCTCAATTTTTACGCCGAGTCCATCCCCCGTTTCGACAGCATGTGGCTTATCGAAAACGAGCTGAAGCGGATCAGGAACCTCTTTTTCGAGACGACATTCGGCGCGTTCGGACAGATCATATGGGGCGAGGAGATGTCCCCGGAAGAAGCGCTCGACCGGTGCCGCGGAAAGTATATCACGGAAAAAGAGTATTCAGCGGTGAAGGCTTATGCCGATGTTTTCGGAAAACCGTACGATGCCTCCACCATAAAGGCGTATGCCCGTGAGGTCGCCGTGACCATGGGCCCGTTCCAGGTCGTGCTCGAAAAACTGACCCCGGTCGTTTATGGGAAAATCGATAAAGAGTCCGATTTGTAAGTATTGTATATTCGGGATAATCTTCAATTCAATCCATTTGTGAATTCAATGGAATACGGATTTTTTTATTTCTTTCTGGACGGGAACGATTATTATTGGTCCGGCGATTAAACAGTGAAATAAATTTTGGAAATTGAGCCCTATAAAGGTGATTCGATACAATCTGTGTAATTGCGCACCAAACCGTCATTCCCGCGAAAGCGGGAATCCATGTTTTTTACTTCCGGTGTCATTCTTTATTCGCCGGAGAAATAATTACTAAAGATAGTATACATAATCTTTTATATCTATTTGTGTCTTTGTGGCAAAGTTATTTATGAATATTTTCAGATAAACCCTGAATTAAGACGAGGCCTGTTGTGGCGACAACGGTAACGAAAGACATGATCCTCGCGGGATTCCGTGAGATGGGAATCGGCCCGGGGCATAAATTCATCATGCACAGCTCACTGAAAAGTCTTGGTTATGTCGAAGGCGGCCCGGATGCGGTGATCGATGCGATGATCGAGAGCGTGAGCCCGGGCGGTACGGTTTTCGTGCCGACCATGACATTCGGAAAGCCGTTCAATCCTGACCGGACGCCCTCCGTGGTCGGTCTGATAACCGAGGTTTTCCGGAAACGGCCCGGAGCGGTTCGGAGCCTCCATCCCTCGCACTCCGTTGCGGGTATCGGACCCGATGCCGCGCGGATATGCGCCGACCACGAGAAAACGACCCCGATGGGTCCTGGCTCGCCTCTGGTCAAACTTGCCGATGAGGATGGCTGGATCATGCTTCTGGGAGCCGACCACATCGGCAACTCCACGGTACATGTCGCGCACGAGCTGGCACAGGTTCCGTTTCTCAATACCTGGCGCGATATCGAGGTTTCCGACAACGAAGGGAACAGCCGTATCACACGGGCGCTCATACCGGGATGCAGCAGCGGATTCAACAACCTTGAGCCGCTCCTGGTCAAAAAACACGCCATCGGGATACACCGGATCGGCGATGCCGAAGTGCGATGGATGAAAGGCCGTGATGTCATCGATACAGCGTATGAGGCGGTCAGCGATAATCCCGTCTTCCTTCTCTGCAGCCGTCCCGTGTGCCCATGGTGCGAACATGCAAGGAAGATAATGACTGCTTACTGATCAGGGCTGTTAACAGAGTTTAATGAACCACGGTTTTACGCGCATGACCCCGGATTATTAATAAATATCAATAAAAGCTGATTTACTGTTAATGTTATCTCAATAATAACAATATACTATAGCGTTATTCCTGCTTAAACCGATCCTCCTCGGCTTCGCCGTATCCCCCTTATAAAACAAAAGGGGAGCCGCCCTGTCTTGTCCCTTAACAAGGGGGGATGCCGGAAGGCAGGGGGGATTCTATGATGAAATACAGATTCAAATTTATAAATTGATCCGATTACATGCACCATCCTATATAAAAAGAAAAAATGAACTTCCCATCGCTCATTTTCGTCATATGTAACAGAGAGTGAGAAGAGAACCTGGAGTTGACTCACTCGAAACACCAGAATTTTCAGGGAAATGGGATGAGGAGTTCGGTGAATGCAGGTTTACATGGGCGGAACCGGGGTAATTGAGGACAGACCCTGCATTGATGAAGATCGAAGGGAACAGTGCTCCGGAAAGGAAACAACAACGGTGTCCTCTGAAGACCGGCTGAACGAGCAGGCACTGATCCTGAGGCTGCGGGAAGGCGATTCCCGGGCAATCGATGAGCTTGTGGAACTGTATAAACGTCCCCTGTTCGCTTTCATCGTGCGTATGATCAACAACTACGAGCTGGCGGAGGATATTTTCCAGGAAACGTGGATAAAGGTGATACGGAGTATTAAACATTTCCGGGGAGAATCGAAGCTTTCGACATGGCTCTTCCAGATTGCGGTGAACCAGTGCAGGGACACCATGCGCAAGGACAAACGGTATGTCATCGTACCCATCGATGAAGTTGAAAATCTGGTGTGTGACCAAACGCTCGATGCCGAGCGGATACTCAAGGCAGAAGAGGTGAAGAAGATGGTGGCCGGTTTGCCGGCGAAGATGAGGGAGGTGATTGTCTTGAAATATTATCACGATCTTAACGATCAGGAAATAGCGGATGCAACGGGATGTCCGGCGGGAACGGTTAAAAGCCGCCTGCACCGGGCTGCGAAAATACTCCAGAAAAAATGGACATTCATGAATCGCAAGTAAGTATAAAAGGAAGGTTTACTATGAATCAAAATATCGAAAAAGAACTCCGGGACCTGCTGCTCCTGTACGAAGTATGCGAACCCAGGCCGGAACTCGTGTTCAAAACGAAACAGCTCATGAAAGAGGAGCTGGCTCTGCTTGCAGTTGCACCGGCACGGCAGGTTGAATGGGTGTTCATGCTTGTCGGCCTGGCATTTGTGATGTGCATGGGACTGTTCTATACCTTTACGGTCAGCACGATTCTCAATTACACGCTGCCGTCCGGCCTGACCGAATACCTGCGGTATACCATGTCGGCATTTGCCGCCGCGGGCGGGCTTCTCATCGCGGGAATGGTCATGGTTTTTTACTTTAAACAGTTCCATGTAGCTCCTCTGAGAAGCGCGGTCGGCAGCAGATAATAATGGCGAACCGGAGGATTCCGACAGGTACTTTTACCCGAAATTCCGGTTTCCGAACGTCGTGCGAATGAAAATAAGGAGATGATATACCATGGAAGAAGAAACTATGAAAAAATGCCCCTACTGCGCGGAAATGATCAGGGCAGAGGCGATCAAGTGCCGCTACTGCGGCAGCGATCTTGTCAAGCGCGGTATCAACCTGGATTTTCTTTCCACTCCCGGTCACTGGGAGAGGATAAACGAAGGTAAAATAATCGCCGGAGTATGCACCGGTATTGCAGAGCAGCTCGATTCGCCCATACTCATCATGCCGCTCAGGCTGTTCTTCATCATCACCACGATTTTTTACGGATTCGGGCTGATTCTCTACGTCATTCTGTGGCTGCTCATGCCGTCCCCCACCGATTTTGCCGGGAGAGGAACGATGCCGGGAAAACCCGTTCAGAAAGAAGCACATCCGGCCGATGAATCTGAAGTGAAGGCGGAAGAAACGGTCACGATCACCGACGAGGAACCGCAAACTGAAGAGCCGCGTGACGACTACACGGAAATCCCGGTCGAGAACGAATCGCCCGACAAGCCGGTGAGCGAACGGCGCATGATGATTTCCCTTGTAATCGCCGGAATTGTCGTCATGGGAGTGTTATTCGCGGCGCGCTTCTATATGCACGGCATCGAGGCGCTCATGGGAGTCACCCTGCCTCCGCTGTTTGTACTCACCGGGTTCGCTGTGGTAGTGATCATGCTGGTGGTGGCAGGTTCGCAGTGCTCTTTCATGAAACGCTGCGGTGTCACTGAAGGTATATGAAGGATAAGATGCATTACTCTTTCTTTGGAGTGAATGTTTTCAGGGAGGATGTGACATGGAACAAGGGGAAATGAAAAAATGCCCGTACTGCGCGGAGATGATTAAAACCGAAGCCATCAAATGCCGTTTCTGCGGCAGTGACTTGAGAGAAAGATCATCGAAGCCCTCCCCGAAAGCCACCGGATACTGGTACCGCGTGAACAAGGGGAAGCGTATCGCGGGTGTATGCACCGGAATCGCCCGTGAATTCAACTCGGAACAGCTTACCCTGCCGCTCAGGCTCTTTTTTATCCTGACCACGGTCTTTTATGGGTTCGGATTTATCGTCTATATCGTATTATGGCTCCTCATGCCCGCGCCGGTCGACGAACCCGAACGGAGAGTCCGTCATAAGGCTCCTGCCCCTCCTGTCCATGATGACAATTATTTCGAGCCTGACCAGTCATCCGGTCATACCCGGGAGAAACCGCAGAATATCGCTCTGAGCGTTATTCTCATGCTCGCCGGTGCCATGCTCCTTTTTGTTGCGCTCTCGAAAGGCCATTTTGCAATTCCCTTTATGGGGCGCTTCGGTTTTCCTCATATCATGCCTTATAACCCGTTTATCTGGACGAGATGGTTTCCCGGATTTACGACAATGTTCATTCTCGGAGGGGTGATACTTCTTCTGATCGGCGGTGTACGGTTCGTCAGGTTTTTTTTAGGGTGCGGTTTTATCGTGGTCGGGTCGATTCTGCTCCTCGTCTTTGTACCCTTTATGCCCAAAATTTTCCTGATTCCGGTTTTCGGGGTTCTGGCCATGGTGCTTATCGTTGTCGGTGGAATAAAGCTGATTTTCAGTCTCCTGGGTTCGGGCAGATGACAGGTATTCCAGCTTTTACGGTTTAAAAACGCCCGGTCTTATCCAATGACTCCGCATATATCAGCGTTTCAGCACGCTGTTTCTCACAACTTCCGTCTCATATTCCTCCCCGGAATAGAACTCCGGAATATTGTCTCCCCGTAAGTCAGGATATGTCTTCTTCCCGTCCGAGCATCGTTTATTTCCTGTCCATGTGATTCATGAGATATTATATTGAATGTGCACCGGTTGCTGACGTGGTCGGCCTGTGTACTTCCGGTTATCCTTTCAGCGCCCGGGTACGCCCGTTGATCCGGTGTTCCGGGAATGCCGTGAAACATGGTAAAAGGAGTTGTCAGCCATGAGATGCACGCCATCGAAAACATTCCCCGAGGTTGTTATCATCGAACCCGATGTGTATAAGGATTCGCGGGGATATTTTCTCGAAACCTACAGGCTGGACAGGTACAGTGATTCGGGCGTCCCTGTTCAATTTGTCCAGGATAATCTTTCCGTTTCGCGCAGGGGGACTCTCCGCGGTCTCCATTACCAGCTTGCGCGGCCGCAGGGAAAGCTTATCTATACGGTCGAGGGGGAGATTTTCGATGTCATGGCCGATATCAGGAAAGGCTCGCCCATGTTCGGGAAATGGCAGGGAATCGTGCTCTCCGCCGACAATCACCGTCAGCTCTATATCCCCGAAGGATTCGCCCACGGGTTCTGCGTGACGAGCGAGCGGGCGTGCATCATGTACAAGTGCACCGACTTCTACGATCCCTCATCTGAGCGGGGCATCATCTGGAACGATCCATCCCTTGCCGTTGCATGGCCTGTCGAACACCCCGTTCTTTCCCCAAAGGACAGCCGTTATCCGACCCTCGGTGAGCTGCCCGAAGACGATCTGCCGGTATACAGCCCTCCGGTCGAAAACCCATGATGGAGGGCGGAATGAAAATCGTCGTGACAGGAAGCAAAGGTATGCTTGCCGGCGATCTTATTCCGCGCCTTGAGCGGTCCGGTTTTCCGGTTGCCGGATTCGACATGCCCGGCCACGATATCACCCGCCCTGAAGAATTACGCCGTGATCTCGAAGCCGAACACCCCGATATGGTGATCAACTGCGCTGCCTATACCGCCGTTGACAGGGCGGAAACCGAGCAGGAAGCGGCGTTCAGGGTAAACCGCGACGGTGCCGCTTCCTGCGCCGATGCATGCAGCCGTCTCGGCATCCCGCTCATACATATATCCACCGATTTCGTGTTCGACGGCTCCCTTGACCGGCCGTACCGTGAGAACGATGCCACCGGACCGCTCAGTATTTACGGAAGAAGCAAGTGCGAAGGCGAGGAGGCAGTCCGGGCAGGGCTGACCGAACATATCATCGTCCGCTCCGCATGGCTGTTCGGCGTGCACGGCGGCAACTTCGTGAAAACCATCCTCAGGAACGCCCGTGAAGGGAAGGAACTGCGTGTTGTCGATGACCAGACCGGCTGCCCCACATGGGCCGGGGACCTCGCGTATGCACTGACCGGCATAGCCCTGTTTGTCCGCACACGGCCCGGCGAGAGCCCCTGGGGAACCTACCATTTCTGCGGCGCGGGACAGACCACCTGGTGCGGTTTCGCCCGGGCGGTCATTGAAGAGGCGGGACGGTACGAGCAGCTTGCGGTATGTTCGGTGCAGCCGATTACATCCGATATGTACCCGGCTCCGGCGCGGCGCCCTTCCTGGTCGGTTCTCGATACCGGAAAAATCAGCGGCGTTTTCGGCATTGAACCGCTGGAGTGGAGGGAAGGCCTGAAAGCCATGCTCGGCGAGCTCTATTGCTGCTGAAAACATCTTCTGCTCAGCCGAATTTTTATCCTGCAATCACAAGCCGACAGCGTTTCCGTATCAGCTCATGGGTTTGCTGTCGATGACGATTTCGCCGCTTCCCTTGCGGAGATCGATATCGCCTTCCCACTTCGTCACCGTTGTCGTGTCAACTGTCAGATCGAGACGGAGCGTGATAACGGTCTCGGGAACGCCGGTCACCTCGATGAAAAAGTCATAGGTGCACATGCATTTGCAGCGCCCTGTGCCATCGAGCGGTTGGTCGTCCTCCCGTATGAGAACGACGCCGTCCAGCAGCTCCGCGGTTACCGCATGTTCGCCGCAGCAGTTCAGATTGACCCGTCTGTCCAGCAGGCTCAGCATACCGGTGGATTCGTCATAGAGCCACAGGAGCTTTTCCGCATCGAGATAGGTCTGCGGGTCGCTCGCGAACGGGATATCCCCGGCAGACCGTTTTGTCATGTTATCGAAGCCGCCGCAGTCGCTCACCTGTGAACCCGCTGTCTCGATTTCGCCGATCTGACTGACCGGGGAATCGGAATCGCATGATGAAAACAGGAGCGTACCGAGCACAATCACCAGAACAAGACATGATGTCGGTCGTACAACCATGTAAATCCCCTCGTATGAATTACAGTTATGGTATCGTTTCCGGTGTTCGCCATTTCATATTCATGATGTGCAGCCCTCTCCATAAAATCGGGCGAATCCGGAAAAAGTCAAGGAATGAACGGAAAGAGTACCGCTGTTTTGCAGTGCAATGAACATGCCAAAAAAATACCGATTGATAATATAGTCTTATTATGTTTATAAACAGTATGTTACGAGTGTTAAGCATGTGTTTTTAATGCTCCAGGCCGATGGCATATCCTTCGATATTGTCGAATCTCATCCTTTTCTGCGCTGCAATATGCTGATTTTATTGCGATTACAGGTTTATCCCTGAAAGGGGAGCATTCGACGTTCTTGTCGAACGGGTGATCGCTGTATGTATTTTTGTATGTTGTATTTTTACCGGATACGATATACATTGACCTGAGTTATGATATAGATTCGTTATTGTTACGAGCTTACGCAGGCAGGCTATTCATATAATTGTTCCACCCGCCCCGCGGGTAAAGGAGTTTACGATGGCCGGGCTTTTCGGACGGATAAAAGTTCTCACGGACGGTGAGATGGAGATGGTGCACGATGCTTCCCTCCGGATACTCGAACAAGTCGGAATGAAAATCTACCATGACGAGGCCCGTGATATCCTCCGGCGATTCGGCTGCAGTGTCGATGATGAGGGCTCCCGGGTGTTTTTCCCCAGGGACATCGTCGAGCAGTCCGTCCGGAAGCTGCGGAGCGATTATCTCCGCCCCGACCGCAGGGGACTCAAACAGGCGGTGCGCTATTCCGAGGTCAGCTACTATCGGCGGGACGAAGAGCTCCACCACGATTTCACCACGAGCGCCGGGGGATTCTGCACGCTCATTTACGGCCTCGATGGAAAACGACGGGCTCCGACCATGGACGATGTCCACGACAGTTTCAAACTCGTGAACGCCCTCGACGACATAACGTATTCCGGTCTCCCTTGCATAGACAGCGGAACGCCGCCGGAGCTCCGGCCGGTCAGGATGGCCGCAGAGCTCGTCAAGTACACATCCAAGCTCGGCGGGATCGAGGCATTCACCGTGGACGATGTCCGCTGGATCGAAGAGATCGCGATCGTTGTCCGCGGAAGCCGTGAGCGGCTCATCGGTGAACCCTGCCTTGTCGGGTATGGCGAGTGCAGGAGTCCTCTCGCGCTCGATACGAACATGACGGCGATCTTTATAGAATATATCCGGTGCGGGCTGCCGCAGTCGATCGACACCATGCCGTGCGCGGGAACGACAGCCCCGGCGACCGGTGCGGGCACGCTGGCTCTGGGATTCGCCGAGACGCTGGCCGGGCTTGTGCTCGGGTATGCGGTCGATGAGAACGCCGTCCTCAGCCTCGATTTCACCGGCGGCTACTGCGACATGAAAAGCCTTCTGTTCCCCTATGCCGGACCCGACCGTATGGCGCTGCTCGGCGCACGAATACAGCTTCTCAGGGACTTTTACGGCATCACGAGCGGTGTGCACGGCGGCAAGACCAACGCGAACGAGCCGGGATTCCAGTCGGGCATGGAAAAGATGGCGTCCACGATGTTCCCGCTGCTCTGCGGGGCATCCGGCATCGGCACCGTGGGGCAGCTTGAATACGGTATGACGTTCAGCCCGGTGCAGCTTGTGCTCGATGCCGAGCTTGCGCGCTCGGTGAGGCGCATGATGGCGGGCTTCGAGGTCAGTGAAGACACGCTGGCGCTCGATGTCATAGAACATATCGGCCCCGAAGGGAATTTCATCGGCGATCCGCACACCCTCGACCACTTCCGTAAGGAATTCTGGCTCAGCGACCTGACCGAGTGTATGAACTGGGAGACTTACAGCCATCGGCAAGTCAGGGGAATGGAACGTCTGGCGGCGGAACAGGCGCGTGAGATCATGGCAGGGCTGCTCGAACCGGTGCTCGATGATCATCGAATAAGAGAAATCGACCGTATCGTCGCCCGCGCGGAAAAGAGCATGAAGAACACATAGATCGCGAAGAAAAAATGGAACGCTGTTTTTCGCTGATCAGGCGGATTGACACGGATGTAAGATTTTTTTTGTTACCTAATAATAATCGGGATTCTCTGCGAAGCCATCGATTCATAAACACCGGTGGCCGCTGAATAGAAAAGGGAGGGAATAGATGCCTGCCCTTTGTTTAATCCCGTCATAACTCTGTTTAGTTTCGTAATGTCGGCACCAGAGTTTCATGCACCCGCGAGATAATTCCCACAGTAAATATGTATGTTAATCTCTGTCCCTGCGGCTTTGTTTATCCGCTTTGTCACTATGCCACTCAGGTACTTTTTTCTCTCACTCCGCATCTTTCGCGCAGCGGAAGCCCACCAGGGGTGCCATATAGTGCGATTTGACGACATCGCGGTAGGTCGTTTTCAGCATGGCTGCATGACCGGTCCATGCCCCGCCCCGGCAGACCGGATTCCGGCATGGTTTCTGAATATCCGGGCGTTTCTTTCCCCAGGGATATTCATCCCATATCAGATCGATCATTTCGTTGACATTCCCGGCCATGTCGTACACACCCTCGGGTGTCCGTCCTTTGGGGTACGACCCCACCGGCAGGGTATGTCCGATACGGAAGTCGTAATTCGCACGGCTGTCGTCAGGCGGCTCGTTACCCCAGGGATAGGCGCGTCCTTCGCTGCCTCGGGCTGCAATCTCCCATTCGAATTCAGTCGGCAGCCGTTTCCCCGTCCACGCGGCGTAAGCCCTGGCTCCTTCGATCTTGACGAGACAGACAGGGTACAGCTCCTTGCCCGTGACTGCTTCGTAGCGGCCATCGCTCTTTTTCACGATTCCGCACCAGTCTGGATCGGCCATGTCCTCCCAGTAGAATTCGTCGTGGCCGCCGTCGTTGAGGAACGCCGTGTACTCGCCGATAGTCGTTTCGTACCGGTCGATATAGAAGTCCCTGACCGTGACCTCGCCTTTTGGTGATGCGCCGCTGGGGTCCTCGTCATCGGGCCCGATGACATAGGTCCCGCCCTTGATTTTGACCATGTCGCCGGGTTTTACACGGGCAGAAGGCCTGGGCGGCTCGATAAAGGGAAAAGCGTTTTCGAGAGTTTCGTCGCGGTCCTGAATGACTGTCCGTGAGGACATGATGATCCGCCCGAAACACTCGGTGATGTGGGCGCGGTAGGTCAGCATGGGTGACCAGAGCCAGTCCACACCCCTGACCGGCGTCCAGTCGTCGAGTGGCCAGTCCTCTTTGATGTTGAACTGCACACGGCTGAAATTGACCCGGATCGCACTCCCGTTTGTGTTGAGTCGCTCTCCGGCGAGGCTCGTTTCCTGGAGTGTCGACCAGGGGATAGAGCATTCGTAGGTCCAGCCCACATCCCGGTCGAACGGGTAGTTGACGGTGCCGTCGGTCCTGACCGCGAGGCGCATTCCCCTGACATCCCAGGGCTCGCTCCCGGGTATCCACCACCAGCTTTTCGGCAGGGCGCCCTTGTCGAGTTCCTTGGCATAGGTCATGTCCCAGATTGTCCCCAGCGCATTGAATTCGATCTCGATATAGTTGCGGCCATCGCTGTCAGCATCGATAAATATCTCGAAATCGCTTTCGTGGCAGACAATCGTGTCTTTTTTCGTAATGTGGGCATAGATGTTCGGTTCTTCAAGGAAGCCGCTAAAATAAATGTTGTCATCGTCCCAGACAACCTTTGAGCGCGTACTGAGGCTCGGGTTGCGGTAGCCCCTGAACACAATGTGGACATGGTTTTCGGTCCAGTCGGCGTTCAACCAGGAGGGTTCGTCAAGCTTGCCGTCCACCATAATTTCACCGATGGTTCGGTAGGTGACATACTGTCGCGGCTTGAACGGCTGCGGGGAATAGGGGCCGGTTGATGACGGGTAGGTGAATCCCGGTTCCCTTTCCCACCGGTCGTTGGTCACCGACACCTGGCCGGTGGCCTCCTGAAAACTGACAAATATCGTGAAGACCATTACTATACCACACATGAACGGTTTGGTCATACAGTCACTCCTCGCTGATAAAATTTCGTTCGTACGATAGTATTGCTCCGAAATCTGTCGGCCACCCATGATTGCGGCCTGCTGCCGGAAAGCACCTGAAAAGCTTGTTTCCTTAAGGAAAGTATACCATTGACCGATATATAGCAAGCAGTATATGTCATTGCTCCGGTGTCTGAGAAATAACACCGGATAGCGCCAGTACGATTGTATCCGTTAGTTGTATATTGCCGAATGTCCCTCGTTTCAGGATTGTATACGTCATGGTAAGATGGAAGAGGATGCACAACGCAATAATATAAAGATGCCATCAGGGAATGTCTGGAAGTACGTTCAGAACAGGGAATGCCGCTCACCGTTGCCACTCATCAGGTTGAGGTTACAATCTGATGTCTCCTGTACATGTTCTCCATCCCCGCAACGAAAAATGAATTACCCCGCAACGGGCTGCATATAAGTATCTTCACCGGTTTTATCGATAAAAAACAAATTCATGAAAAAATTTATTGATTCTCTGTAAAAGGGCTTTGACAGTTACCGTATGACTATATATTCTGTATTCATATCGTTTTCGGACATCAATTCCATAATGCGGGGTCTCGAAAGGAGCTCTCCTTGGATAAAAAGCGCACAGGAATTTTCAGTAAGATCGGCCTGATGCTCCTCGCTGTCGGGCCGGGACTGTTCATGATGGGCTATAACATCGGTACAGGCAGCATTACCAACATGGCTTCAGCAGGGAGCCGTTATGGTATGAGTATGTTCTGGGTGCTCGTACTGTCCTGTGTTTTTACATATGTCATGCTTGTCGCGTACGGGCAGTTCACGCTCGTGAGCGGCGATACCTCCCTCATGGGATACCGGAAATATCTGCCGTTCGGGAAATGGATCGCGATTTATTCGATTTTTACCCTTTCGCTCGGCGAGTTTCTCGGTATTGCCGGAGTCATGGGGGTGCTGACCGATCTTATCAGGGAGTGGACAAAGATTCTGTTCGGCGGCGAAGGTTTGAACATGATAATCTCAGCCGTTGTTATCCTTTCCGGCTGTTATTATCTCCTGTGGACAGGGAAATATTCGAAATTCGAAAAATTCCTCATTACGCTGGTCATTTTGATGGGACTGAGTTTTCTGCTCAGCATGATCATGGTCATACCCAAACCGGGAGAGCTCATCAGAGGTCTCGTTCCGAGCATTCCCGATGAACCGAACGCGTTTCTCATCATCGCGGGGATGACCGGAACGACATGCGGGGCAATCGTGTTTGTCATGCGGAGTATCGTTGTCGCCGAAAAGGGCTGGACGATCAAGGAGCTCCACCATGAAAAAATCGACGCTCTCGTGAGCGCGGGTATGATGCTCTTCGTTTCCGCCGCAATCATGGCATGCGCCGCGGGAACCCTGTACCGCATGGGAATTCCGGTCGAGCGCGCCGTCGATATGGTCAGGATTCTCGAACCTGTGGCGGGACGGTTTGCGATCAGTATTTTCGTGGTCGGTATCATCGGCGCGGCGGTGAGCACCGTATTCCCCATCGCTCTCATCCTGCCATGGCTCATCTGCGATTACCGCGGCACAGAGCGCAACATACAGAGCACCATGTTCCGCATCCTCGGCGCTGTCGCCTTTCTGGCGGGGCTCACGGTGCCGGTGTTCGGCGGGAGGCCCGTGTTTGTCATGATAGCCGCGAGCGCCTTTCAGGCAACGATCATGCCGGTGACCACCATCGCGATCATGGTGATGATCAATAACAAAAAAATCATGGGCGAGCACACCGCCGGGCTCTGGCTCAACATCGGGATGTCCGCGACCCTTGTCTACGCATTTATTACCACATATATGGGAATTGTGGCCCTCATCGATATATTTGCGCCGCTGTTCCGGTGATTCGGACAACTGAGCGGCAGTATCAGAAAACAGCACCAGTAAAGGATTGTTGAATGAAACGGAACACGCTTTTTTTCATGGTTTTTCTTGCAGCGCTCCACACACACTATTGCATGGGAGAAGATGCTGTAATCACCGGTTCGGAGAAAGCACAGAAGGAACAGGCTGAACGGTACACCCGCACGGCGACAACCGTTTTCGCTCCCCTTTACGGGCCGCTGGCGGAACACATCGTTTCGAGATTCAATCTCGCCGACTTTTCCGGGACCGGCGTCGACATCGGCGGAGGCCCCGGCAACCTTGCGGTCGAGCTCGCAAAACGAACCGGGCACATGTACTGGATCAATGCCGATATCAATCCGTTCTTTTTCCCTTTTACGCGGACGATTGCCGATGATGCCGGCGTCGGGTACCGTATCGGGACGCTCCTCGCCGATGCCCACAGCATTCCTCTCAGGGATGCATCGGTCGATATCGTCGTCTCGCGGGGGTCCTTCCACCTCTGGAAAGACAAGCCCCGGGCGTTTTCCGAAATCTGCCGTGTGCTCAAGCCCGGCGGCAGGGCGTTCATCGGCAGGGGATTTTCCGGGAACCTGCCCGTGGAAGCTGCCCGCGCCATCCGCGACCGTCAGCGCAACCAGGGCTCCGAACCGGAATACGATCTCACGGAAACAGCGAACGAGCTCGAAACGATCATGAAAACACTCGGGATACGGGAATACAGGATCGTCATGCCCAGACCGCCGGACAGCGAGGGTGTCAGGTACGGCATCTGGCTCGAATTCACCAAGGAGGGTCGGGGAACGAAGGCCACGGACACTGCGGTCGCTGAAACACCGCCGTCGCGTAAAGACAGGGAATCCGTCTACGTTCTCGAACCCATCGAGGTGACGGGAACCGGTGTCCGTGATCTTATCCATGATCCGCTCATCGAATCGCCGGGCCTTCAGTCCGCCGTGAGCGTCGTTGACCGCGAAGACATCGAAAAACAGGGAGCCAGCACCGTCATCGAGGCTATGGAATATGTTCCGGGAGCATGGGTCGAAACACGGGGCCGGAAAGTAAAGGACTTCTTCTCCGTCCGCGGCCAGACGTACCCCTATCCCGACTATGCAGTGGACGGCGCGCTGTACCGTGAGTTCCACGAGCTGCCGTCGTTTTTCACGTCTTCGGACATCGAGCGCATCGAAGTCATGCGTTCGAGCGCCGCCATGCTCACCGGCATCTCCGGCCTGGGAGGCGTTGTCAATATTGTCCCGCGCGATTACACCAAGCCCGAAACATCATGGGAGCTTGCCTATGGAAGCTTCGACTCCTACCGGTTTCACATCTCCCACGGCGGGATATTCAGGAACGGCTCATATGCTCTCGGCCTGGGTGCTCCGCATACCGACGGGCCCGCGGGCAGGCTTGGAAACGAGAACACGGCCAGTTTCTTCGGGAATATCCGGTGGCAGCCCTTTAAAAAGCTTTCCATCCGCACCGCACTGTTCCATATGTATGGGAAACGGGTGCTCGTACAGGCTTTACCGCCGGCGACACAGAAGCTTCAGAACACAAATGAACGGTACGATCCCCTTCAGGGGACATTTGTCCAGGCGAAGGCGCTCTACATCTGGAATCAGAGGACTTCCACCGAATTCCACTCAACCTATTCCAACCGTGACAACACCTACATAAGCCAGACCGACACGACTGTCACGAGCACGCACGAGTGGGATTTCGAGTGGAGCATGAATCTCGTGCAGTCCCTTGCGCTCACCGATCGGAACACTCTGCGGATAGGCGGCTTTTACAACCGGTGGGTGGCGCCCTATGGCAAGCGCTTTTACGCCGGGAGACGGTGCGATCTTTCGACATATTCCCTGGCGGTCGTGGACGAGCACCGGTTCGGCAGGCTCGATGTCGATGCCGGTATCAAGATGCTCAGGACCTACATGGATGAATACGGCGCCTTCAGCATCGAGGGCAGTGCGCAGGGATTCGGCAAGGTTCCCCAGATCAAGGATACATGGGAGAAGCCGATCTATAATGCCAATGCGGGGGCATCGTATGCTCTGACGCCGTCCCTTTCGCTCAGCGCCAATGTCACCGGGGGATATATCAAGCCCCGGCCCGGCACGCTCGACATCGGCCTTGAAGAGCCGGTAAACGAGCGCCGGATCATGGTCGATGCGGGTGTGAAAGCCCGTATCGAAGGAGCGGGTGATGCGACTGTCACGGGATTCTTCGTCAACCAGAAGAACGCCATCGTTCTGAGCGGTAAAACGAAAGAGGTCAACGGCCGCATCATGGAACTCTATGATAACCGTGACCGTAACCACTCCGGCATCGAGATGGAAGCCCGTTCGGTGCGTCTCTGCGATACCGCCCGTATCTTCATGAACGTCACCGTCATGCGGGCGACCGCGAGAATTGACGGCACAATGAAGCGCGACCACGAATTTCCCCGCGTCATCACCGGTGGAGGAATCATGCTTTCACGGGCGGATTACGACTGCAACGTATACCTGAAGTCGCTCTCGTCGTACGAAAACGACCGTTTTGCGGCAAGCTCGCCGGTTCCCCAGCCCCTCGGGGATTTCACCACATTGAACATAACGGCCGGGAGAACATTCGGCACAAAATTCCGCACAAGAGTGTATATTGAGGCGTTTAATCTTACAGATAAACGGTTTTCGACCGTAGTGGGGTACCCCGATTACGGCAGAAGGTTCACGGTCGGAATACGCCAGGTATTGAAGTAATTGTACGAGGAGCAGAAAGAAAATCACATTCCGTGGTATAAAGTGATGGCTATTATTGCTCCCGTGGTTAAATAATGATAATAATTTGGAATAGATGCCGAAACAAGTTCGGCATGACGTCTCCGATGCCACTGTTTATTCACCGGAACAATATCATCCGAAATCAATAATGATATGTTGTGTAATATATTGATTATTGATGAATTGTTATCGTGCCGCAGGTAAACGTATGAAACGTTTTGTTATGTCATGCTCAGCCGGGACTGTTTCCGTGCTCGCGTTCTTTCTGATTCTGCTTGCCCCGTCGCTTCTCCATGCGTCGGGAGAATATGCGATGTTCGAGCATATAACCGTTGAGGACGGCCTTTCGCAGAGTATGGTGACCAGCATTATCCAGGACAGAAAGGGATTCATGTGGTTCGGGACCATGGACGGGCTTAACAAATATGACGGGTATACCTTTACCATATTCAGGCACGACAAAGATAATCCCCGCTCCCTGTCGAATAATTTCATTCTCTGGCTCTATGAGGACAGATCGGGCATTATATGGATCGGAACGTATGGCGGCGGTCTCAACAGGTACGATCCCTCGACCGAAATGTTTTACCAGTGTGCCGTGTGCCCCGGAGATTCGAGCGGGATTGAAATTCTCAATGCAATGCCCATATTTCAGGACAGCGATGGAACGATATGGGCAGGAACAGATAAAGGTCTCATTCAATGTAACGGGTCCGGGGAAATACTCACCCTGTTTTCTCATGATCCCGAAAATCCGAACAGTATAAGTGAAAATTTCACCCATGCTCTTTATGAGGATTCATCGGGAATCCTCTGGATCGGAACCAACGGCGGCGGTCTGGACAGATTCGATGCGCACAATAAAACTTTCAGACATTATGTCCACGATCCACGGGATTCCGGGAGTATTTCGAGTGATTTTGTTTACTCGATTGTCGAAGACCGGTCAGGTGTTCTCTGGGTGGGTAACCAGGGCACAATCAACCGCTACGACCGGGCGCGGGACAAGTTCGAACGATACCCGCTTCCTTCACCGCACGGAACAGATGCCAGCACTTCGGTCATTTTTACACTGTATGAGGATAAATCTCAGGTGCTGTGGATGGCAACGGATGATGGAGTGTATTCGCTGAACCCTGAGCGTACACGCTTCACCCATTACCGTCACGATCCCGGAAATTCCGGTACCCTGGGCAGCGACCTGGTTCAAACGCTCTATGAAGACTGGTCGGAGATTCTCTGGTTCGGAACCAGCAGGGGAATAAACAAGTTCGACCGTGGGAAAAGCCGTTTCCGCCTGTACCGTCACGATTATATAAATCCCAACAGCCTGAGCGACGATTTTGTCCTGACCGTATACGAGGACAGAAACGGATATATATGGATCGGCACCGACCGTGGCGGTCTCAACAGGTACGATCCCCTCACGGAACGTTTTACACGGTACAGGCATAAGCCCGGTGATACGAACAGTATCCCGGCTGACTGGGTTACCGCGGTGTGCGAGGACGGAAACGGCTTTATCTGGGTTGGCACGGGTTATGGGATTGCCAGAATGAATCCCCGGACGGGAGCGATCAGACAGTATCGTCACGACCCCAATAAGCCCGGCAGTCTTGGTAACAACTGGGTGCTGGACATCATTGAGGACAGCCGCGGTATCATCTGGATCGGCACGGGGGGAGGGCTCGACAGATTCGACAGTAAAAGTGGTACGTTCACTCACTTCCGCCATGATCCCGCCGACCCTAACACGTTAAGCCATAACATCGTGAGAACGATACTCGAGGACTGTTCCGGGAACCTGTGGCTCGGCACCAATTCGGGTCTCAACCTTTTCAATCCCGAATCGGGGACATGCAAACGGTACATGTACGATCCGGCGCAGCCGGGAAGTCTGAGCAACAACAGGATCACGACGCTTCATGAGGACAGGTCGGGAACGCTCTGGGTAGGAACTGCGGATGGGCTGAATCGGTTTAACAGAGCCGATGACACCTTTTACGTATATACCACGACAGTCGGATTAATCAACAATGTCATCTCGGGAATGCTTGAGGATAACGCCGGGAACCTGTGGATCAGCACTAACGGAGGGATTTCCTGCTTCGACTGGAAAAACGAATCAATAACAAACTACAGCGACCAGGATGGACTCTTTAATGCCGGGTTTTACCCTGGAGCATGCTGTAAGACAAAAAGCGGAGAGATGTATTTTGGCGGGGTTGATGGACTCAACAGGTTTAATCCCCATGCTCTTGAACACAGCCTCTATGTACCCCCTGTTGTCATTACCTCGATAAAGAAATTCGACCGTAACCTCACCCTTGATAAATCGGTTTCGGAAGTATCAGAAATCAATCTTTCCTATAAAGATACCTTCATATCATTCGAGTTTGCGGCTCTTGATTATTCCTCGCCCCGGAAAAATCAGTATGCCTACATGATGGAAGGATTCGACCAAGACTGGATTTATTCCGGCTCGCGGCGATATGCAAGCTACACCAATCTCAATCCCGGGAAGTACGTGTTCAGGGTTAAGGGATCGAGCCATGACGGCGTCTGGAATGAAACGGGCTCCTCCATCAGAATCAGGATAGTGCCTCCGTTCTGGGAAGCAGAGTGGTTCAGAATTATCGCCGGTTTTTCCCTGGCGGGCACGGTACTGATACTTCATCAGATGAGAGTACGGAATGTGAAAAAACAGCAGAGAGTACTCGAAGAGCAGGTACAGATCAGAACACGCGAGCTGAAGGAGACCACGGATGCCCTTCATCTTGAACAGAAACGGCTCTTTTCGCTGCTCGACGGGCTTCCGGCGGTTGTTATACTCCAGACACCCGATAAATCGATCACGTATGCAAACAAACGTTTTCTCGATGATTTAAGCGAGTGCGAGGACGGCTCGTATTTGAGGCATACTGCTGAAAACACAGAACCATGCCCGGACTGCTCGATTCAGAAAATCCTCGAAGTAAGCGGAACCGAGGCATGTGAATGCATGCTTCCCGATAGACGTGTTTTCCAGATATACATGTATCCGTTTTCCGATATCGACGGGACCCCGGGCGTCCTCAAGCTCGGCATCGATGTAACCGACCGTAAACGGGCCGAAGAAGAACGTCTCAAACAGGAGAAGCTCCGCGGCGTTCTCGAAACGGCCGGCGCCGCAAGCCATGAATTGAATCAGCCGCTTCAGGTTATTTCGGGTTACATCGAGATGATAACCGCCGGAATCATCCAAAAACCCGACACCGGGATTATGCGGGTAATCGGTGAGCAGGTCAAACGGCTCCGCGAAATAACCCTGAAATTGAATAAAATAACACGCTATAAAACAATGGATTATATTACCGGAACACGGATCATCGACATTGACGGGTCTTCCCGGAAAGACGGATAGTTCATGCGGTTGGCCGCTGTGGATAGCACCCGGAATACAGCTCTCAGCAACTTTAATGATTTCCAGGCGTTGAAATAGAGGTGTATTTTTCCCGGAAACATGAGTATTATATCCGTGTTCGTTGTAGAATATGAGTATCCCCGAAACCGGCAGCGGTGTCTCTGGCAGGAAGAGAAGGAAATGGTTTACAAAGCGGTCGGAACGGCAATCGTCAACCTGATTCTGGTATACGTTTTTTTCTTCGTTTCACCGGCAGAGGCCTGTAATGTGCCGGTATTCCGGTATGGGCTCGAACGCTGGCCCTCCGATACCTATACGGTGATGGTATTCCATCGCGGCGCATTGTCCTCGTCCGATAGAGAACTTGTGAACTGGCTCGAACGCACCTCGATGGAAGCGATTCCCTATTCGAATTTCTCCGTTCGGACCGTCGATGTCTATGCCGCGTTGAATGAACCGGAAAAGAGTGTCTGGGAACGTCTCGATAATCCCGAACTGCCCTGCATGGCGATTTTTTATCCGGGCAATCCGCAGATGCTTCTTCCGCTCCGTGTCGAACGTTTTACCGAAGCGAATGCCCGTGTTCTCGTCGATTCTCCGGTGAGGAGAGAGATTGCCCGGAGAATTCTCGACGGCGAATCGGCGGTATGGCTGCTCCTCGAGAGCGGCGACCGTGAAAAGGACAATACCGCCTCGGCTCTGCTCGAAGCGCAGCTCGGCGAAATGGGGCGTACACTCAAACTGCCGGACCCCGCCGATTTCGGCTCCGGTGAATTCGTACCCATCCGCGAGACAGGGCCGAAGCTGCGGATCGCATTTTCGATGATACGGGTCTCACGGAGCGATCCGAAAGAGGCAATGCTCGTTGAAATGCTCATGAAATCAGAGCCCGACCTGACCGACTACACGTCCTATCCCATGGCGTTCCCGGTGTTCGGCAGGGGCAGGGTGCTTTTTGCTCTCGTCGGTAAAGGTATCGACAAGCAGAATATTATGGAATCGTGCATGTTTGTCATCGGCCCGTGCTCGTGCCAGGTCAAGGATCAGAATCCCGGCGTCGATCTTCTCATGCCGGTCGACTGGGAAGGAGGGCTCGAAGGCCGTCTGGTTCAGAATTTGGAGCTTCCGCCGCTTGTCGGCCTTTCCGAGCTTGCCCGTGAGGCAACAAGTGTGAAAAAGGCGGAACGGGGAAACGGTGAAAACTCCGGCGCCGCACCAATTCCGGACAGCACCCGTGCCGACAGCATTTCCGCAGCCTTCGGATCATCGGACGAACACACGGCTGTATCAGGCGGTGAACCGCCGAACGGGGCAGAGGCCGATACAATGCGGGCTTCCCTGCCGCCGGTGTCCGAAGCCTCGCTCGGTGGATCGGCGGGTCATCTGGTCAGGAACCTGTTCATCGTTTTCGGGTTTATCGCCGTCGTAACCGTGCTCCTGAGCGTGACCGTGTTACGGCCTCATAAAAGGAATTTCCCATGACCATCCGCCAGCTTGTATTCCGCGAAATCGGGCACCGTAAGCTCGGATTCATCCTCGGAGTTCTGTCCGTGCTGATAGCGGTCGGGGTGCTCGTGGCAGAGCTGACACTCCTCGATGCGCATGATGTCCAGACCCGGAATATCCTCGCAAAAAAGGAAGCGGAGATGAACGGGGAAATGAAGCGCATGGAGGACGATTACCGTAAGATCACAAAAGACATGGGCTTCAATCTCCTTGTGCTCCCCCGGGGACAGGCGCTCGGCGATTTTTACTCCGATGGCGTTTCTTCCGCCGATATGCCCGAGGAATATGTGAAGCGGCTTGCCGATGCGGATATCATGACCATACGGCACATCCTGCCGAGCATCGAGCAGAAGATACGGTGGCCGGAGCAGGGAAACCGTTCGATCATTCTCGCCGGAACGCGCGGCGAGATGCCTTCTTCGCATCTCGACTCGCAGACACCCATTCTCGATGCGGTACCCCCGGGGTCCATAGTGCTCGGGTATGACCTGTGGAAACCGCAGATGATCAGGCCCGGAGACCGTATCAAACTGCTCGGCAGAGTGTTCACGGTCGGGGCATGCCATCCCGAACGGGGAACGAGGGATGACATAACCGCATGGATCGATCTCGCCGAGGCGCAGGAACTGCTCAACCGTCCCGGCCGGATCACCGGTATACTCGCGCTGAAATGCCTCTGTCCCGGAAACGATCTTGCAACGATACGCCAGGATGTCGCCCGCATTCTCCCCGAAACGCAGATTCTCGAATTCGAAAGCAAGTCGCTTGCGCGGACACGTGCCCGCGACCGGGCAAAGGCAACGGCGGATTCAGCGCTGGCGGCGGAAAGTCTCTACCGGGCGAAACTGCGCGGCGAACGCGAGGAGTTCGCTTCGTGGCTTATCCCGCTCATACTGCTCGGGTGCACTGCATGGATCGGCCTGCTCGCCTTCGGTAACGTGCGCGAGCGGAGGGTCGAGATCGGGATTCTCCGGGCTCTCGGGTTCAGATCGGGCCAGATTCTCTCAATATTTCTCATAAAAGCCTTTTTGATCGGCCTTACCGGCGGGCTGCTCGGATATGCCGCCGGGTATGCGCTCGGAATTGCCACGGGTGATGTCGCTGCCAAAGCCGCTGATATCGAGAGGCTTTTCAATCCCCGGCTGCTCCTGCTCGTTCTGGTGCTGGCGCCGTTTCTTACTGTCGCCGCGAGCTGGGTTCCCGCGCTCCTTGCCGCCCGTCAGGACCCCGCAACGATACTGAGGGAGGAATAGAATCGGCCATGCTCGATATCGACACCGTAACCACCATTTACTACGGCCGCCGGGGGAGTGTTGTCGCCCTCGAAGCCGTCTCGCTCCGTGTCGGGCCGGGTGAGTTCGTCGCAGTCCAGGGTGCGAGCGGATGCGGAAAAACAACCCTCCTGCTCACCGCGGGAGGACTCCTTGTCCCCGACGAGGGAACGGTGGAAATCAACGGCATCGACATGTACCGGCTGCCGTCCGATGAACGGGCGCTGTACCGGGCATCCCAGATAGGCTTTGTCTTTCAGCAGTTTCATCTCGTACCGTACCTGAACGTTCTGGAGAACGTGCTCGTGCCTTCAGTCGCGATGCGTGACAAGGAAGCGGAAAACCGTGCCCACGGGCTGCTCGAACGGCTCAACATGACCGGCCGTCTCCACCATGTGCCTTCGGAGCTCAGCACCGGGGAACGTCAGCGCACCGCCATGGCGCGGGCGCTCCTCAACAAGCCCCGGCTCCTGCTTGCCGATGAGCCCACCGGCAACCTCGACAGCGACAACGCCGAAATCATCCTTTCCGTATTCGAAGAATTCACCCGGACAGGCGGCGCCGTGCTGCTTGTCACCCATGATGAAATAGTGGGCAAAGCCGCCCACAGGACAATAAAGCTCAGGGACGGGAAAGTAATCACCGACAGGAGAAAAAAGTAGATGGATAGAAAATGCCCGATTTTCGCCGTATATACCTTTCGAACGCTCTGTATGGTTCTGTTGGTTCTGTTGTTGATGTCGGGAACGGAGACCGCTGCCTGTTACGACTGGCCCATGTGGCGGTACGACAGCGGGCGGAGCGCCTCTTCCCCCGAGGAACTGCCCGGCGAGCTCAATCTCGAATGGGTGCGCCAGTTCACACCACGGGTCATGGCGTGGGATGATCCGCTCAACCAGGACCTCATGCACTACGACCAGGTATTCGAGCCGGTTGTGGCGGGAAAAATACTGATCATCGGCTTCAACGACAGCGACAAGGTCATGGCGATCGATACGGGCACCGGCGGCGAAAAATGGACGTTCTATACGGACGGCCCGATCCGTTTCCCGCCCGCCGTATGGAAGGATAAGGTGTATTTTACGAGCGATGACGGGTATCTCTACTGTGTAACGGCATCGAAAGGCAGCCTCGTCTGGAAATTCCGCGGCGGTCCCGGCGACCGTAAGATTATCGGCAACAAGCGCCTGATTTCCACATGGCCCGCGCGAGGCGGGGCGGTCATCGAGGACGGCATCGTGTACTTTTCGGCGAGCATCTGGCCGTTCATGGGAACGTTTATCCATGCGCTCGATGCGGACACGGGGAAGGTTGTCTGGATGAACGACGGCGAAGGCGCCCGGTACATGCTCCAGCCCCATAACGCTCCCTCGTTCGCCGGAGTTGCTCCCCAGGGTGCGCTCGTTGTGAATGGCGACAGGCTGCTCGTGCCGGGGGGACGGTCGGTTCCCGCCTGTTTCGACCGCAGCACCGGGAAACTGCTCCATTTCGAGCTCGCGCTCAATAACAAGTCCGGCGGATCGTTTGTCTGCGCCGCCGGGGATGTGTATTTCAACCACTTCCGCGAGCGGATGACCGGCATGTTCGACAGCGGGACGGGTGTAATGATCGTTCCGCCGATCGGGCAGTATCCCGTCATTGACGGCAATGTCTGCATATATTCCGGGAAAACCGTGAGCGCCTACTCGCTCGGATGGATCAAAAACGCTTTAACCGAATGGAAGACAAAAGAGGTGAAAGTGACCGCGATTTCCGGTCTCGGCCTCGAGGAAATGAAAAAGAATTTTCTCTGGGAACTGCCCGCGGACGCCTCCGGCGATCTCATCAAGGCGGGGACGCGCCTCTATGCGGCAGGCGGCCATACGATCACGGCGATTCAACTGTCCTCATCCGGCGGAAAACCGGCCATCGCATGGACGAAGACGGTCGACGGCTCTGTTGAACGGCTTGTCGCGGCAAACGGCAGGCTCTTT
>JAJFUH010000158.1 GCA_021372535.1 bacterium | reverse complement strand
TGTCCCTCTGTCCCTCTGTCCCTCTGTCTCTTTAGTGTTTTTTCATCGTATCCATGTATCGATATTTCTTGTTTTAGACTATGAGATATAGTAACCTTACAGAGTACATACACCCTTTTTCAGCAGAGTTATCTCCCCCCTATAAAAAATTCCTTTAAAAAAGGGGAAACCATGAAACGGATATTTTTTACAACTGCCTGTTTATTTATATTCTGCACAACATCATGGGCGTCGGACACGGTGTACAATGTCCTCGATTATGGCGCAATCGGGGACGGACGCGCCGACAATACGATGGCATTTCAGGCTGCTCTCGATGCGGCCGGAAAAACGGGGATGACTGTATATGTACCTCCAAGACAGTATCGCTTCGACGGTGTCCTGACCATACCGGACGGTGTGACACTCAGAGGCACATGGGAAGGCCCCCATCTGCCGGATATACAAAAAGGGAGCGCGCTGTTCATATATGCCGGAAGAGACCATGAAGATTCGCCACCGTTTTTGACCCTCAATCCGAACAGTGTGGTCAAAGGCCTCACCCTCTATTATCCCGAGCAGAAAATCGGCGACATACATCCTTATCCGTGGACAATACAACGCAGAGGATTCCGCTGCTCCATGATCGATCTTGCAATCGCCAACACATACAACGGTATCGACTGCGGCACTTATCCCGCCGGTGGTCAGCACCTGCGAAACATCGACATGTCGGCTCTCAGGAGAGGAGTGTATATCGACAGATCGTACGATATCGGCAGGATCGAAAATGTCCACATCCACCCGGTCAGCTGGGTCTACGGCGATGACAAAGGCCGGGATCGTGAACTGTGGGAGTACCTGCTCAAAAATCTCGAAGGATTCATTATCGGAAAATGCGACTGGGAGTACATGACCAACTGTTTTGTCATCTTCACTCGTGTGGGATTCCGGTTCATCGAAATGGAGCTGAAACCAGGGCAGGAGCGCGGTATTGCAGAACAGGGTAACATTCTCATCACCCAGAGCGGCGCGGACCTCTGTTTTCAGGGAGTCAGAGTCGAAAAAGTACAGGAACATGCCGGTATTGCTTTTGAAAACTGTCAATTCATGTCGGGGATTGAAATCGAGAACGGCAACACCGGACCGGTGAAACTGACGAACTGCGGATTCTGGGGTGTGTCACGGACAGGGTCGGTGATTGTCAATAATGGCCAGGGCACGGTCATACTCAATGCCTGCCACTTCTCAGCGTGGGACGATGAACGGTTCAGACCGGGATTCGTCTGGAATCCCTCGATCCCGTTCATAAAAATGACCGATGGTTCCCTGCTCATGTCATCGTGTCTGTTCAAGGATTTCGGCAATACGCCGGAGGCGCATATTTATCTCGGCGAAAAGGTCCGGTCGGCTTCGATAATCGGAAACAGTGTCGAACATGGGAAACTCGGCATAAAAAACATGTCACGGGGTGATGTTCAGACGTTCGGAAATGTCAGTGAACGATAATATTATTATACCATTATTGGTAAACAATCACCTATATTTACGGTGGAATGAACTCTCCTGTATCTGTCGAACAGAAAGAACCGGAAGAATTCGAATAATATAATAGAACACGGATTTACGCGGATTGGACGGATTTGTTTTTTTATATCTTCTGGGATGTGAACGATCAATGATTACTAAAGATTGTAAAATGATCTATTATGTCTATTTGTGTCTTGGTGGTAAAAATATTTTAATGAATAATCCTCATGACTATTGATAAGCACAACGAAGAATGTAAATAAATCGTAAAATATAGAAAGAGTTTTTCTCCGTGTCCTCCGTGTTTCCGCGGTAATAGTTTTATGAACATTTACAATAAAGCCGGGATAAACGACGATGTATACCTATTTCACAACCATGGTTTATCAGGTATTCAATCTGTTATTCATAATAGCATGGATGACCGGCGCATTAATTATCATTCATCAGTTTTTTCAGGAGTTCCGAGGCAGAGAATATGAAAATGGATATAATGAAACTGAATCCTTCAGAAACTGGAAGGCGATCAGATATCAGAAGATAAGAAAGGGATTCAGATTACTGACCATAGGAATCGGACTTCAGATTTCAGTCATCATAATCAAGTATCTCATACATGTTTTTATACGTTAAAGGTTTTATTTACAGTAGAAAACACTATCTGATTGACATGATATTGAAAAACCGTAAATACCGGCAGTATCTGACGTATATCCTGATCAGCACAGGTATTCTGTGCTCGATTATTGTGCTGACCTGTATAGGCTCTTTTAATTTCATGGATGGGAAATTATACGATTTATTCTTCAACATATACCGTCAGAAAACAAACCATTGCGATGATGTCGTAATTGTCTGTATCGATCAGCAAAGCATCGATTTTTTTGAAAAGAATGGTGTCGGCTGGCCATGGCCGAGAACGTTTCACTGCCAGCTCGTTAATTATCTGTCCCACGGAAAGCCGAGGGCTATCGTTTTCGATGTTCTTTTTTCCGAGCAGGATATATATGGCGAGGAATGTGATGATGAATTTGCTGTTTCAGTCTACAACTCGAAATCGGTTTATTTATCAGCAGTGGCGCAGGGAATGCTGGAAACCGAGACCGTATACGACAGCAATCTTTTTGTGGATGAACCCCGGCTTTTCAACCGTTTTTCTCACCTGAAGAATTACCATTCCGTTTCATTCCCGATTGAAAAACTAACAGGCGCTGCGAAAAGCATCGGGCTTGTCAACATCGAACCGGATTCCGATGGCATACACCGCAGCTACCCTCTCGTATACAAAATCAACGACAGGTATATCAATTCGCTTGCATATATGGTTGCAAAAGGTGTCATGACAAAAGAAATGTTCAATAAGAATGTCCGGAATAACATCAGAAGAACAACAGTGTTCGACGAGGAGGGAAAATTTCTGATTCACTGGTATGGAGAAGGCGGAACAGGACGAGGGAAAGAAAATGAAGACGGAGTTTTTACCTACTATTCATACCATGCGCTCATTGCCTCCTCTATTCAGATGGAGCGTGGCGAAAAACCGCTTATATCTCCCGACGTTTTTGACGATAAAATCGTTCTGATCGGATCAAATGCCGCCGGATTATTCGAGTTGAAAGCAACTCCATTCACCCACATGAATCTCTACCCCGGCACTGAAATTCATGCCACCGCGATTGAGAATCTGCTTTCGGGAAACTATATCATCCGCATGCAGAACTGGATGCTTTACATACTCATGATCGTAAGCACGATAATACTTGTTCTTGTGAACAGCCTGTCACGGCAGCTGCGGTATATAATAGCCGCAACCATCATCATCGTAACCGGAGAACTGATTGTATCATTTTTCCTGTTGTCTGCCAAACATATATGGATATATCCGGCGAAACTCCTCGTGACAGCATCAACGGTATTTTTCGGATTGATTGTATCCGGGTATATCATGGAATCGAACGAAAAGAAATTCATACACGATGCCTTCGGCAAATACCTTGCGCCCACTGTTGTTGACCATTTGATCGATAATCCCGAAATGCTCAACCAGATAGATGGCGAACGACGGGAAATAACCATTTATTTTTCAGATATTGAGAAGTTTACGACTATCTCCGAGGCATTGGGTCCCGAGAGACTGGTCAGGCTGGTCAATGAATACTTTGAAGATATGACCGATATTATTCAGAATCACCGTGGAACGGTAGACAGATTCGAGGGTGATGCAATCATGGCTTTTTACGGCGCTCCCATTCGTTTTGATAATCATGCCGAACTGGCCTGTATCGCCTGTATCGAAATGCAGAAAAAACTCCGGGAACTGCGCGCAAAATGGCATAACAGCACCATTCCCGATGTGTACACCAGAATGGGTATCAACAGCGGGCCGGTCATGGTCGGAAATATGGGATCATATTCAAGAAAACAGTACTCCATTATCGGCGATCCCGTAAATCTTGCATCACGTCTCGAATCACTCAACAAGCTGTACGGTACTTATATCATGATCGGGGAAAACACTTACGAGCAGGCGAAAAATGCGATTGAAGTCCGGGAGCTGGATATTGTAAGAGTTGTGGGTAAAAAAGAACCGGTAAGGATTTATGAACTGCTCGGGGAAAAAGGCGATCTGAATGAAAAATCGGAAAGAATCATCACTCTTTTTGCCAACGGGATTTCCAGTTACAGAAACAGAAACTGGGATGAAGCGATAGCGTTTTTCAATGAGATTCTTTCCATTGTCCCGGATGATGGTCCATCAAAAGTATATCATAAACGCTGCAGTGCTTATAAATTATCTCCGCCAGCCGCGGACTGGGACACGGTGATCGATATTACCATTAAATGATTGTCCGTTAATTGTATTGTATTTTGCGTCGATTGATATTACTTTCTTTTACGGGGACGTGTCTGATTCTGTCGAAAATATAACCACCATGCTGCTCATCGAGGGAGCGGAGATGACACCGCCGAATTTGAATGCAAACGAGATTATTGGTATCATTAAAAAAATACCCATGTTCAAAGGCTTGAATAACGACCAGATGTATAAGATTTTCAGAATCTGCCATATTAAAAAAATAAACAAAGATGAAATTCTCTGTAATGCGGGCGATGAATCAAAACATGTTTTTATATTAATATCTGGATTTTTACAGGCAACCTTTGTGGACGGGTCCAAATTATCCCGGATTTCTCCTCTGTGGACTGTTGGGGAGATGGGAGTGTTTTCGGGGGAAAAGCGGTCGGCGACCGTTATTGCCGACAGCGATTGTCTGCTGCTCGAAATAAACAGCGACCTACTGTTTCAGGTTTTCAATATGGATCCGGTTATCGGGAAAACTGTGGCAATTAATATTAATAAATACCTGTCTCACAAGCTGCGAACCAACCAGGCAATTATCGAAGAATTAAAAGTGTTCTGTCCGGAGAAAGTGTATGCGGAGATTATTGCCCGGGTCACGAAATTGTTTGGCTGATAGAATTTTTTTAAAAGAAGAGGTTAGTGAATACCAGCCGACCGGAATCATACGGAGAAGCAGGTTTACAGTCCTGAATAAACCGACAATCGTCAACGATCAGATCGGGATTATTTCATGAGCAGCATTTTCCGTGTCTCGGTATAGGTATTACCAACCTCCAGAGTGTAAAAATAAATTCCGCTCGGCATATCGCCAGCTTCCCAGACCACTGAAAATCTGCCCGCCTTTTCATTGTCATCCATAAGAACCTTCACCACCTGTCCGGTAATGTTGTATATTGTCAGCCGCACATGGGTTTCAGTGGGAATTTCATAACTCAATGTTGTTGAAGGATTGAACGGATTGGGAGAATTCTGGAAAAGCGTATAATCAACAGGCTTCTCTGATAACACAATTTCACTCAGAGCAATCTTCCCTGTTTTTGATTCACTGCTCCCGGGAATACGGATACAGTACTCAAGTATGGTGTTCTTACTGTTGTCGTTATCACTGAGTCTCAGCACGGCAAGCTCATTCGGGCCGTTATAGGTATCACCACTGCCGGTTTTAAATTGTGCGGCTGCCCATTCAAGAGAGCCATCGTTCAATGTTCTCGAAATCATGAAACTGTTTTCATTGTTTTTCCAATACCGCCCGCCTGATATGGTGATCCCGTCAGTCTTGCATTTCCCGCAGTCGAGCAATATACCAAAAGTATCGACATTCATGTCACACATCACCGAATATACGCCCGGTTGATCCTGAACGATATATATCCCGTCCCATGCCTGTTCCCCGCGGTAAACCATCTTCGCCGCCGTCTGATCTTTTACATTGACCACATACCATTGATACATCCATGCAAAAACCATAAGGTCCTCAAAATCAATGGTATTATCATGATCGATTATCAGCTCGGGGCTGGCGTCTTTAACCGGACCCAGACCATTTTTACTGTCCTTTATCGGGCCTATGTCCATTACAGAATTCTGATTTTGCCCCCATGCCGCAATAAATAATGCATAATCCCCCAGATCAATGGCGAGATTATGATTGTAATCTCCAACTAGATTCGTGACAAGGAACGGCATGGACAGTGCCGGATTCCCCTCGTGTTTATCGGAGGATTTCACAATGAAATGCGCCTGTCTGTTATATATATAACCAACATCTTTCATGGTATCCCATGATATGATAATATTGCCGGTTTTATTCGGTTGAGAAATCAGTAATTCCTTTCCGGATAAATTATTAAATGTATTCCCTCCATCGAGAGAGTACCGTGAAACAGTCGCCTGTTTTATTGAGTTGGAGTCATCATCAAGGTAATATTCAAAAACTGCCTTGACGGAGTCATTCTCAACGTCCGAAACTTTCAGTCTCAAATCGATAATGCCGGAATCCGCTTCCGGCAGCGAAACAAACTCAGTTACCGGTAATTTATTATAATTCACGGATAACGACAGTGAAAGGAGCTTCCCCCTAACGCCATTATCCGGCGTTACAATGAGCGTTATTGGTCCCTCATATCCGAAACTTCCCCCAAAGTCCTTATCACCTTCCCATGTAAAAGAACCTTTGTAGGGGCTGACAATACCCTTCAACGATTCTTTGATGGTTGCATTTAACGTGTCCCCTTTCACAACATACCGTACGATTAAATCTACCGGAAGGTTATCCATTTCTTCAACGTTATATTCTATTTTGATATCCGACTGATGTACTCCGCCCATGGAGTCTTTGAGCTCCGTAACCCTGCAATAGCGAAAACCGGTACCACTGACAGATACAAAAGCATCACTGGTGTTGTTCGTTAATGTTATTACGGCATCCTGTTTTCCGATATCACTCGGCTTAAAAGTCACCGTTATTATCGCACTTTTTCCCTGAGCAAGTGAAACTGCTTCCGAGGACACAATGAAATCGGGCTTGTCAGATCGTATGCTGGTCACCCGGAGATCATCATCTCCTGTATTGGCAATAGAGAAACTTCTTGTATCAGTACTGCCCACCAGAACCGGTTTATCAAAAGTTATCGAAGTATCCGATAGGGAGAGAACAGGTCCTATGGATTTACACTTCACCGGGGTTGTGATTATTTCGCTGCCGAGGGCATTGCTATTAATGGTGATGGAGGCGTTATGTTCTTCTCTACGGGCCGGCCTGCAGGAAACGTAGACAACCACGCTATCATTCTTCGACGGGAGGACAGCCCTGGTAAGGGACAGTGTAAAGAAGGGATCGTCAACAGCGATACCGGAAATATCAAGCTCGGCGTCACCCACATTTTTTATCACCAGACTGTCCGATACGGTCGTATTGACCGGCACTTTACCGAAATCAATCGCCGCCGGTGTAACTTCAATCATCGGCGCAACAACATGAGCGCTCACAACAATGGTAACAGTCTCTTCATCGAGGTCATTACAGGTAACGGTAATAAGCGCGGTATTAGAACCTCTCTGATCCGATCTAAAGGTAAAATCAACTCTTATGCTGTCGCCGGGAACAATCGAAATACTGTTTTTTCCGGAGAAAATATTTTTATCTACAATAAAAACGGAGTCGTTACTTGTAACACTGTATACCGTCAGTTCGGAATCACCATTGTTTTTAATAAAAAAGTGCCCTGTCCCGGTTTCTCCTTTATTAATCTGGCCGATGTCAATTTTAGGCGGAGATAAGGCAGTAACAATTAAAATATCAGGTTTGGTTCCCTTACCCCGCACCGGCACTAAAACCGTATCATGAGTGAGATCGTTACTTCCGATTGTGACCGAACACTGTTGATCCCCTTTTACCGTGGGGGAAAATGTAACAGTTACCGTTTTACTTGCGCCCGGAAGAAGAGTAACTTTTTCGGTATCTACCTTGAAAGCGGTGTTATCAGTGGTTATGTTGTCGACAGCAAGCGTGGAAGTACCGATGTTTTTAATGGTAAAAGTTTTGGTTCCGATACCACGGACAACTTCCACATCACCGATATTCAACGAAGCCGGGTCAACGGATATTTCCGGAGTGATCCCGTTCCCCGAGACATGAATATACGTGAATTTTTCATCCGGATCGTTTGATTCGATGGAGATCACGGCCGAAGAGGTGTCTTTCCGGGAAGGAGTAAATGTGATTTTCAATGGCTCACTGCCTCCGGCAGCTATCGTTGAGGATGCAATAACCCATGTGAAATCATTATTATTACTGGAAATATTTTTAATAATTAAATCCCCGTCCCCTTTATTTTCAATACTGAATGTTGTTGACAGGCTTACACGAATGACTTCCACATCATCGAAATCGAATGTTGTAAGGGGCAGATTGATATCAGGGGTGATACAGCGGGCGCTCACCGGAATTTCAACAACTTTCTCATCAAGATCGTTGCTCTCGACCGATATAGTGACACTCTTTGACCCTGTGTTCAGACCGGGAACGAAGATGAAAGTAACCACCACACTGTCACCGGGAACAAGCGTTGCAGAGGCAATGTCATTGTTAAACAAATTACTGTCCGTGCCCTTTATGCCGATACTGTATACTACCAGTTCTGCAGTTCCATCATTCTTTATGGTTAAAGATTTGTAACTGGTGTCATTGACAGCCACATCTCCGAAATTTATTGATAGTGGGGTAACAGTGATATCGGGAGTAACTCCCCTCCCCTTAGCTATGACGGTCAGTTTCTGATCCGTAAAGTTTTTGTTTTCGCTGGTAATCACGGTGCTGTCATCACCGGTTCCGGCTGGTGTAAAAATAACCGTAACCGGTTTACTGCCACCATTACGACCAAGGGAAACTTCAGAAGGAACCGCTCTAAAGGAAGGATTGCCGCTCGATATTGTCATAACGACGGGATCGATTTTCCCTTCATTCGTCAGGATATAACTCAATGTTTTATTATTGCCGATCTCGACTTCACCGAAATCGATTGAATCCGGACTTGCGGTAACAATGGGCGGTATTCCGTTCCCTTTTGCGGAAACAGTCAGCGGCGCTGCTGTCAATCCGTTATTCGTTACCGTAATTGTTGCTCTCTGGTTTTCACCAGCCGCAACCGGAGTAAAAGCGATTTCCACGGTTGTACTTAAACCTGAGCCGATTTTTACAGATGAAGGTGATACGATAAAAGCTGGATTGCTGCTCGTTATCGTGCTGGTAACGGGATTGACTTTCCCGTTATTGTTCAGGGTAATGATTTTTTTACCGGTATCGCCCACCTCAATTTCGTTATAATCAAGGGAGACCGGTTCAACCGTAACCTTGGGAGACACTCCGAGTCCAATGAGCGTTATATTGACTTTGGGTGTCTCAGGGTCATTACATGTAACAGTCAATGTACCGGGTTGAGAACCTATTGTTGTCGGGGTGAAGGTAACGGCTGCCATACCGGTCGAATCAGGCGGAACGGACAATGTTTTCGGATTACATGTTATTTCTTTACCACCGGTCATACTGCTTACGATCAAATCGGCAGTTCCGATGTTCTTAACCGGTAAATAAACCATGACACTGTCCCCAATTTCAACTTCACCAAAATCGAGCGGCAGCGGCGAAATGACAATATCGGAACCCACTATGACAGCATAAACACCTTCTATCAGTTTTCCATATTCTGTCTCGATTGAAAGCTGTGCCGAATCAGGACCCACGGCAACCGGTTTGATGGTTACCGTCACAAGAGCGCTGTCACTTTTCGGTATTGTAAAAGGTGAGGTTCTATCACTTGTGAATGCTGCATTGTTGCTTGTAATACTTTTCACTTGAATGTCATTGCTGCCCTTATTCATTATCTTAAAAGCCATCGAACTGACAACGCCATAATTAATTGTGCCCATATCTAACGGTGATGGTTCCAAACTTATATCAACCACTACTCCTGTAGCTTCAAATTCGACAGTAACGGATGGTTCGTTATCGTCATCGCTGAAGACGGTGATATTCGCATGCTTATATCCCGCCGACACCGGACTAAACATTACCGTAACTCTGCTCGAATCATGAGGCGGTATGAAAAATGAGGTTTTATCAAGTGTAAATACCTGATTATCACTCACAATATTATTTACAGTCAGTTTATAGGTTCCGAGATTGGAAACGGTAAAGTACCCGATACCGCTTTCCCCGACAATTACATTCCCAATATTTACCCGGTTTCCCCTTGTTGGCACAGTATCAATTTCCGGTGTTACTCCACGGCCAAGAACCGGTACCAGCAGTAGACTATCAGTCCGGGCTATGCTCTGTATTGTTATCGTACCGGTGTAAGTACGTTCCTGGTTTGGAGTGAATGTAACAATTACATCCTGATGACCACCCTCAGGTATGGTTGCCTCTGTCGGATTGAATGATAGATATGGAAGGTCCGAACTGATTCTCTCCACCACGAGATCGCCGGTTCCCTCATTCCGTATGACCATCACCGTATCTGCGCTCGCGCCTATCCGTATATCTCCGAAGTTAAGAGAATCGGGCGAAACGGAAGGTACAGGATCAATACTTTTGCCCCTGACATTAACCATATAAGGTGATTTTGAGGTAACCGAATTGTAGATAGAAAAAGTTCCCGAGCGATCTCCCGGTTGAGAAGGTCTGAATGTAACCGCGACATTCACACTTTTACCATCATCGATAGCGACGCTGGACGGCGAGACCGTAAAATCAGGCAAACTGCTGGTAATACTGCTGACATAGAGGGAATCGGAGCCGGGATTATCAATGGTCAACCACTGCGATTGTGATGTACCAAGCGGTGTATCAGTGAAAACAAGAGGATTGGGATGAACATAAATATCGGGATAGCTGATAACGAAAGGAGCATAACTTTGTTTATACTCCGAGGGATAAACAGTATCAGTGAGTCTCACATAGCAATTTGTCGAGGGTGTTTCGGGAACCAGCCACGAATATTTTCCGAGGGAAGCGTTGACAGGGGATTTAATAAGCTTCCATTCAGCCAAACTATCGCAGCCGTCAATCGAATACTCGATTTTAAGGTTGACTATATCATGGGAAATCCATGAAATATTATACGTCCCGCCTGCGTGCCATTTCTCACCCCAGTTGGGTGCAATGAGCCGTATTTTTTCATTATGAAGCGAATCCGGAGGAACTTCTTCATACCCGCTGTTCTGAGCATTGATGAAAAAATAATTCGGCGCCGGAGCGCCAACCCCATTGGCCGCATAATCTCTGATCGCTCCCTTCCCGTGATTTCCGGAAGACGGCGGCACGCTAGACTGTCCGGATGAAACCGACGCATAACTGAGCCGGGGGACGGTTCCGTAAGGAAGTTCTTTTTCAATCACCCGCAATATCAGGAAGTTGCCATCAGTATAATGACTGTTTGTTTGGAATGCATACGCGTCCTCGATCATCCAGAAACCATCCACTACAGCATCATGAACCGGCTCGGAGAAAAGAAGCCACCATTCATCGAACAGACCGTTATTGTCGATGTCTTTTGTTGTGCCGCGAAGAATAATCGGGGCAGCCTTGTCGACTTCAACCGCAGAGACATCAGAAATCTGTGATACGGTTGCACCCGTTTTATATTTGAGTGTGTTTCCGTAATAGGTGACATTCGGTTTTACGCCGGTATCGTATTCCTGGCCCTCATAAAAGAAAACACTCAAAGCTTTGTAACCATCACAAATTCCATCACCGTTATTATCAAGATTGATACCGATTGAATAAACACTGTATCCCGAAACGGCAAAAGTATCTTTGCTGGTTATCATGACCGTACTTGAATCGACCTCGGTATCGAACCATATGACTGCCCTGTCGATCTTCCCGTTACGGTTGGTGTCATGTATTTCGATTCCTTTGAGAACATCCACTCCCAAAGAAAAAGACGGCGCGGCGGATAACAGAAGCATACCCAGGAAATACAGACAGACATGGTTAAAATAATGTCCGAAATCGCGCCTCATTTATATACCCTCACGAAATCCAGCCCCTCACTGTTTATATTGATGGCACTGTTATTAATGTCTCTGAACTTCGTTTTTTCCCGATCAACGGTGATTTCCCCGGTATTATTCTGATTAACGGTAAAAGAACCAAGGAGCAGGTTTCCTGAAATCCCTTTTTTTGTAATAAGACAGGCAAAGTCGATGACAAGCCGGTTACTGTCTGCTAACTTGGATAAAATAACCAATGATGAATCCGGACTATTGCTAACTATTAATGTGTCAATATCTGCGCACGACTGGGTTGCGATGATTTCTATATGCGCTCCCATGAGGTTCGTAACATCATAAAGATACACAGAAACATCTTTCAAACCGGTAACCTTCCGTGGAGAAAAAGTAATTCCGGGCCCTTTTATGGTTTCGATAACAAAATTTGTAGTATCTTTTTCGCCAACATGAAACTCATTCTCCGGCATAATAGTAAACGTGTGGGCGCCTTCTTCGATATCTTCAATGTATACGAACGTAGTGTCACAATCATTCCACGTGTTATTGTCGATTCTATACTGACATTTGGTCGTAATTTCATTCCATAACCAGGAAATTTTAAGATTCCTCGACGTTATCACATCACCATCATCAAGATTTGTTATTGTAATAATTTTAGGCGGAGTATATTTTGATGATTTTTCATCTTCAGGATTATTATATTCCAATTCTGTGGGTGCAGGAGAACAAACCGCAAGAAAGGTTATGATACCCATAAGCACACTCAGCATCAAGAATTTACATGATTTGCTATTCACTCTAAAACCTCATACTTACTGAAATTCCGGATATTTCGTGGTCAGAATACGGTTTTATATCGAACGATTGAACATGTGGATTCGTATTATTCATCTGTTTCACAAGCGCAATATCGATTACATTCCATAGATATACTCCGATGACAGCAACGTATGTTCCATACACCATGGAAGAAGCTGATTTTGCTGTATCGTGTTTAGTCTTCATGTTTTCTCTCTCAACATCAATATTCGTTTGCGGAGGCTTGGTACTTTCATAGATTTTTTTTGCATCATTATAGTCGTTTACCGCTTTGGAAGCGTTGAGGTATGACAGAACAGCCCCTCCGATAGCGGCGAACTGGAGAACTGTCATGACATTCCCTTTTGTTGAGTCTTCGAGATATCTCTGGCCGCTCCCGGGGAGTATAAGACTTTTGTTGAACGCCTCTTTTTTCAATTTTATTTCAAGCTTATACGAAGATTCATTTTTTTGAGCCCGTTCCACCTTGAAGGGGGCAACATATGTTTTATATCCTTTTTTCCTGACTGTCATAGTATAGCTTCCGCTCCCCATCTCTCTGTCGATAATAGGGGTCTCACCTATCCTTTGCCCATCCACGAAAACCTCTGCACCATCAGGATCACCCTTAAAAGTGACCTGGCCGGTTTTTATTATTTCCAGTTCGAATTGAACTCCAGATGTTTGTCCGGTTACAACCTCGATATTCGTTGAATAATCCACATATCCAATTTTTTTAATTGTTACATCATAATAACCACGTTTTTGACGTTTTCTGTCAATCGGTGTTTCTCCGATTTTTTCCCCATTCAGCAATACCTCAGCGCCATCAGGCATACCGGTTATCGTAATGTATCCGAATGTAGGCACCAGTGAATATATCTGATCTTTTACTGTCTTTTTTTCAATAACAATATTTTCTACGAAATCCTCATACTCTTCTTTTTTTACCCTCAGCAAATGGTTTCCCACCGGCAATACTAATTCACGAACGGGCGCCAGTCCCAGTGGTTTATTGTCTAGATACACCTCCGCATCAGATGGAAGACCCCGTACAGTGAGACTACCGAGCTCATCACCGGTCAGGCGTCTTGGAACTAATTCAAATACTGCCCCCGCACTCAGGGGTGATGTAATATCCGCTTTGGCATCCCAGTGAAAATGTCTTCTCTCACCGGGCGAAATCCCAAAACCGATATCGCCCATCAGTGCCTTAGGAAATATATAGGTTTGTCCCTGATTTTCTGTAATCCTCACAGTTACTTCAAATAAGGCCTTTTCATCACTGTCAACCAGATTGTAATAGACATCATAACCCGCGCCGGATCTGTCAATGATGACTTCCACATTGTTCAACTCTTCGCACGGAACAGATACTACTATAGAAAGGAAAAAGACAGAGGCTGCAAAAACGCTGTATAGTTTTTTTATTCTCATAGTATCATTCCTTAATACGCGCCGATATATCCATACATGCCCTTTATGCGGTCACCGGGCATTCGGTGCAATCACACATCCGCCGGTAAAAAGACGCTGTAACAACGATATCTATAAAAAGCATATCATATCTGTGATTCACATCACAACATAACGAATGATGTATAACTTTATTAAGTGGGGAAAAAGGAAGTCATTTGCTTATTAATAATATAAAACTTTATTGAACCAATAAAAAAACAGAATATTTTTTAATATATATACTATTTTCCTGCAAAAAATAAGTTTTTTGAGTAGTATATGCAATTTTTACTACTTTTTCCCTTGCTTTTATGTGCCGTTATAGGTTAAATACTGTCATAATTGATCATTTTCAGAAAAAATAATGAACAATCAGATTGCCACAAGAAATGCTGACCAGGTTCTATTAAAGGGTTGCAAATCAGAATCTTATACTGGTATATGGCAATTTATAATTTTATGAATATGTTTTTCATAAGCATGATACTATCATTATATACTATTTTATTATTCGGATACATGGTTATTGCGCGTGAAATACTCAGTTGATATATTTCATCAATATTAGTATAGTATTATCAATAATACATGTAATAATGCCATGCAATCAGAGGAGGCGAACATTAAAGAACTACTTACTGCCGTTTGACGTAAACGTACGATTGTTTCTTGTGAAAGGAATCTGCCGGAAAGACAGGCACCATGAAGCAGCGTAAATTCAATGTGTTGTCGTGAGCATAAATAATATAAATCCAGACAAGGAGGAGGTTCACCATGAAACGACTGGTTCTTGTGAGTATGGTTCTTGCTCTTTCGGTTTACATGTGGTCATGCGGGGCAAAACCGGGTGTTGAAGAACGTGTTGTAGTATTGGAAAAGTATCCTGACGCATATGTAGGAATCGGATATTCCGCCAAGAATCTCGATGAAAATATCGCCATAGAACAGGCGAAAGCCAATGCATTGATCGATATATCGCAACAGATCGAAACCGAAGTAAAATCGCTATCCGAAACATACATGCGCGGTACAACGGCAAGCTCGAAAGATGCGCAGGTAGCCCTGAGCGAGCAGGATTTCATGCGTGTTGCCAAGATAGTAACACAGAATTTTCTCCGCGGAGCAACACCGAAAGAAATCGGATACCGTAAAGATGGTTCGGTACGGGCTACGATTATCATGCCCAAAGAAGAGTTTTACAAGGATATGAAGACAAAAATCCCCGACCAGGTGAGACGTGAAGCGCTCAAAGTTCAGATTCAGCACGAAGAGGCACAAAAGAAGCTCGATGCCGAAATCGACAAGCGCATACAAGAACTCAATAAATAATGAAAAATGCTGTATGCATATTTACCTTGTTCTTCACGATACTGGTGGCCGGGACATGCGGAAATAAACCACATACCTCAAAAATCATGGACGCGGCGATAATTGATACCATCTCGCCGCGTTCCGATGAGGTAGTTGTAATCGGTCTATCGCTTGCTACCTACGATTCAACACTGTCAACGACCTGGGCCATCGAAAACGGTATAATGCGCCTTGCACTGTATCTGGGGATAGAACTGAACGATTCGACATTATTTTCGCAGGGATCTTTCCGGGGTCCGCGTATCTCCAGAAAGACTGATGAATCGTTGATAAATACCGAAGGAATACTGGGGATTTCCGCCTCGGTACGTATTCTGGACATCCGTGAGAACAAAAACGGGATCAAATCGGTAGCGATGGGTATCAGCCACCCTTCTTTCCGATCGCTAACAGGCGGGAAATTCCCCAGCGCCCTTAAGACGGTAAAACCCCAGTGGATAGAAACATTACCCGTGGAAAACGGATATATATATGCGCTTGGTTTCTCTCAACCCTGGTTTAATCCGCTTCGTGCCCTCAGAGAAGCGGAACAGAATGCCCGTCGATCGATAGCACAGGTTATGGGTGTCCAAGTCAACTCGGAAAAAGAATTTATCGAAAACGGCGACGGAGTAACCATCACCGGTGATGCTGTTTTCAAAACCAGTGAAATTCTTACCAGAACAGAACTCTATGACTTCTGGGAGAATAATAATACGGGAACAGTTTATGTACTTGTGAGAACATCCATTAAAAAAGAACAATAGGATTTTAGAGGTAAATATATGATTCGACGAACATTATTTCGGGTGCTCATATCAGGCCTTTCTGCCATTACAATAACTGTTCCCGGATGCGGTTCAAAAGACAAATACAAAGAGATTGAACGCGTACGCAAGGAATCCGAAAAAAACAAGGAAAAGAATAAATGATATTTACGGGTTCCGATAAAAACCTTGTGAAAAATCCCGTATGTGAGGATTTATCCTTTCAGGGATCAGCGCGAAATCCCGTTCTGCGTTCCTCCGGCAGCAAGAGATTCACGGATTCCTCACCAGGGTTTGTGAAAATGCGGCTGTCCCGCCACCTCAATACTTTGATACTCGTTTTAATTGCCTGTTCCTTCTCCCACATTTCCTGCATGTTTCATAAAAAGACCCTTGACAGATCGGTAATAGAAAGTATTCGATCCGATGCAGGCCGTAATACTCAAAAAATGGTTGAACCCCGCCCCGTGGAAACCACATCCGATAAAGATTCCCTCCCAAAACAGGAACCTGAAAAATCCGTTTCCCAGGACACATCCGAAATCGTCAAGAAAGGCGATGTCTGGCGCGATGGCGAATGGATAGTTGCATGTGCCGAGTGTGCGGAGCTTAATCTCTCCCGGGAAGAAGCGATTAACAAAGCAACCAACGAAGCCCGTATGAAAGCTGTCGCTTTCGAAGCCGGTATTATACTGGTATCTGATACGACAATCGACCAGAACGAGCAGCGTGTTCTTTTCGATAAGTATACGAACATAAAATCCCGTGGGAAAATCGTCGACGAAGATGGCGATCCGGTGATAGAAATTATTAGTACTGACATGAAAGACTCTCGTGGTCTTCCCGTGAATATATACCGGGTAACCGTGCGGTGCAAGGTGGAGCAGGAAGGCGAACATGATCCCATGTTCGCAGTCACGCTGGACATGGACAAAGCCCTATATAAAGCAGGTGAAACCATGAAATTCGTGATTCAATCAACCCAGGACTGTTATATCACGATTTTCAATGTTCATGGCTATGATAATAAAGTCCATATGCTGTTTCCCAACGACTACGACAGTGATAACTTTATTTTTGCAAATACAGTAACGACAATCCCTTCAGCAGACAGCGGGATTGTTTTTAAAGCCATGCTCGACGAAAAACAGAACCGTTCATCTGAACTGATTCAGGTGGTGGCAACGAAAAATAAGGTGAATTTTGCTGAGGGATGGTCTAAAGAGGCAATATTCAGTTTTTATCCGACACCGGCCGCGGCAGGATATACCATCGGGAAAATACTCGTAAACACGCCCTGTGAACAATGGACAGAAACTGCAAAAACTCTTATCATTGAACAGAATAATTCACATTGACGGTCGTTTAAAACACACCCCCGGTTCATCCTTAATAATAAAACCTTCCAAATCCTCAAGTTCTGACGATATCCGCATTCTATCGAATCATATGAATAGACCGGGTGATCATGGTACGCGATTCACTTTGTTTTCTTTTTTTCCAGTTCGGTCATGAGATTACGCAATTTTTTCTGACCGAGAGGATCAATTCCGGTAACACGCAATTCATTGATAACGCCGCTCAATTCATTTATCGATTCATCAAGTGCTGCCAAGGAATCGGATTGTAAAGCTTTTTGAGAATTTTCAATGGCACGCTCAACCCGGATATTCATTTTAACAGTCTTGAGAAGCTCCTGCCCTTCTTTGCCCGGAATGTTTGTCAACATTTTTTCCGCAGTCTCATAATCGCCTTTTTCGACAAGAATCCTGATCTTGCTTATATCCCCGGAAGAATCACCGGGACCGAACCACCGGGATTTACCGACAAAAAACAGGATAATAACCACCGTTACAATCAGAGTACTCAGGATTATAATCGTTCTGGACAATATACGGCGGCCAAAGATAGAGAATCCCGATATTTTATCTTTGTCCTTTTCCGTGAGGGTCAACGGCTGATATTCAACAATTTTTTCCGTTTCAACGGTAACATCGGGAGCTTTTAAAGGTTCAATGGAAGCTTCCGCAGGGTGTTTATAAGGTTCCGGACTTTTACTCTTGGATGAAAGAAGTTGCTCCGCTTTTGAATATGTTATCGGAATCTCCTCTGATTCGGGTTCAGCGGTTCTCAGAGCAGATTCGGAAACGGGAGGTTTTAGTTTATGAACCGGTGATATATGTCTTGATGGCTTTGCCGGCTGAACAATCAGAGAAAACAGGCCGATATTGATAATATCGTTTTCACGGAGTATATATGAATCGTGAATGGGTCTGGCATTTACATATACTTCCGTTTTTCTCGAAACAGGAGTAATTATCACATTTCCGGATTCCTGCGACAGAATGGCATGCTTCGGATATATTTCATCATCGTCCAGAATGACCGAGGCGTTTTTATAGCTTCCGATTATCCCTTGTATCTGACCGAGATCATAACTTCTGATTAATTCCGTCCTGAGCTGCACATCAAGATACATCTTTATTCTCTACCCTTTTATGGATGAGCGAATATTTGTCAAGTGTCATAAGATAATATTTATATTAATATTATATATTTCTCTACTCCGTCTATTTTTCTGCGATTCAACAACCGTTTATTCAGGCTCCAAAGTGAATGACAGCAGTACAGGGCCAATACCAATGGTTGACTCATTTTCCAGAATCACCTTTTCATGATTAATTTCCCGGCCGTTGACAACTGTCCCGCTTGTGCTCTGATCAACCAGCATACAGGAACCATCCCTCAGGAGTTTGATGACACAATGAGACCGTGACACATGAATATCCTTAATCACAAAATCATTATTATCTGCACGGCCGATGGAAAAGGAATTCCTCCGTATTTTTTTCAAGGAACCTTTATAAGGTCCCCGAACAATGGCAAGTGTAGGTATCATCAGGATTTCCGATATATTAAGATAACATCAATATTAATGATATTATATGAGCTGTTTTTTATTAATTGTCAACCATCATTCCCCCGAAGGGATTATTCGGAAAGTCATCATTAAACGAATCCAGGGGTATCGGATTTTCTTCAAGGCGCTGAATTCCCATGATAATTTTGGTAACATCCAACGAATCTTTACAGCCTTTAACTCTGCCATTGGAAATCGTAACGTAACTCGAGCCTTTTAAATTACCGATTTTTGTGACCGCTATCAGTTCATATTTTTCATCAACAAGATTTTTAAGGGTAAAAAACCCATCTTTGACAGGAATGGTAATTCCCTTACTTGTGAAAAAATCAAAATACGACACGGTACATTCGAGACTGTCAGGAACGGGCATCTTTGAACCTAATAATACAACACCGTTAATAAAAGCCCGTTGAACGGCGCCCGTTTCCTGAGTCACCGTTCCGCCTGTTGATTTAAGCGATTGTCCACCCTTATGAAGCCCGGAACACCCTATAACCGCAGAAACGATCGTAAGAATGAGTAAATCCATGATGATGAATTCATGCTTTTTCATTCTGTACCCCGATTCAAGCGAATACATACATTACATGAATAATTCAACGAGACTCACACAATCCTTAAAAATCGGACATGGCTTTTTTATCAGTTGTCACGGATAATTCCCTTGGCGGGAATAATATCACCCTCAAAAAAACCCGGGGGCACGGGCGCCTCTTCGACTTTTTCTTTACCCAGAATCACCCGCACAAAATCATCGGTGCTTTTACTCCCGACAAGATGGCCGTTCCTGATCGTAAAAATGCAGGATCCCCGCAAGCCTCCAACCCCGGATACAGCCTCAAGTTTATATTTTTCATCCACCAGATTCGTAAGCAAAAAGGTACCGTTTTTTATCGGTATGGTAATGTCTTTATTGGTCGCGAAATCAAAATACATTACGGTACATTTGAGACTGTCCGGAACAATCGTGTTATTCTCATATACAACGACACCGTTTACAACAAGCTGCTCTCTCGATTCGACAGTATTCGATTTCACCCCGGAGCTTGCCTGCGGATTGTTATTTTGCCCCTTCGGACCACACCCCACGCATAAAATACCAATAAATGCCATACTGATGCCTGCCATCATGCAATTTTTCAGCCTCATAATCTGCTCCTCCCCATATTATCAGGATCATTACATTACTATTGTCTTTATTGTTCAGTATACGTTCGACGCTCCTATTCGATTTCAAGAATGGCATCCAGCAATTCACGTGTAAAAGGATGATGAACATTGTTACCCGATGTTTGATCGGGCATAAGCGATTCAACAATCTTACCTCTTTCCATGACTTCGATACGACGGCACCACTGACGGACAAGCCTGAGATCATGGGAAATAAGGAGAATCGCCATACTGTTCTCTTCGTTTCTTCGGGAGAGTATATTCATTATCTGCTGTTTGGTTGATGAATCCAGTCCCGAAGAAACCTCATCAGCTATTACAAGTTTCGGATCCATCGAGAGACCGCGCGCAAGAGAAACACGTCTTTTTTCCCCTCCGCTCAGCTCATGGGGATATTTTTTTTCAAAACCGTACAGATTAACCTCATTCAAAAGCTCGCTCACCATTATCCGCCGTTCCATTTTTGCCAGCGAAGTGTAGAGTTTGATCGGCTCCTCGACGATGCGGAAAACAGTCATATGCGGGTTCAGCGATGCCGAAGGGTCCTGAAACAGCATTCTTATCCGGTGCCTGAAATTCCTCAACTTCTCGTTTTTCAGCTCATGGACAGACTCACCCCCGTACAATACCGCTCCACTGTCAGGAGCGATCAACCGTACGGCAATTCTTGCAAGCGTAGATTTTCCGCATCCAGTTCTTCCGACAAGTCCGACGACCTCGCCTTCCCCGATACCCAATGACACATCGTCAACCGCCCGAAAAACCTGTGACTCCGGTGTGTCAGTCTGCAGGAAGGATTTAATGCCGGATCGGCGAAATATTTTAACGACAT
>JAJFUH010000157.1 GCA_021372535.1 bacterium | reverse complement strand
ATTTTCTGTCTTAACACACCCTGCCATTCAGAAATACTTCCTTCCCTGAGACCATACTGTTTTCGGATGTCAGGGTTATAAGATGCATAAGGCTTCCCAGCAGGACCATATAAAATGTAATCGGCTTTCCCACCAAGTCCGGGATACAATCTTGATGCAGCATTAAGTAACGCTCGCACCTCCTTTTCAACAAGCGTTCGAGGCGCGGTGTACCCTCGGGCCCGTAGAGACTCATGTGTGGGAGAAAGGTTCTTTATTCCGTTCACAGCATCCCAGAGACCCATTTTTTTTGCGTCGTAATAGCAGGGGTATGTGTACCCGTTTTTACCTCCTGCGATCTTTTCGAGCTCGCTTTTATATTCGTTCATGTTCTTGAGTGTCTCTTTTTCATCATCTTTCTTTGATTGCTTTTCTCCGCTTTTCCATAGTATATCAGGATCGTACCCTCTCCTTTGAATAGCCGAATGGAGTGCTTTATATACCTGCCAGCCTTCAAGTCTCTCCCCTTGAAGAAGCATGATTCTGAGAAGACACGATGTATAAACTGTATTATCGCCTGCAGGGGCAAATTCTGTTTCGAGACGTGGGTCACCTTTGCGGGGCGGAATACCTTTTTTCTTATTTCCGGGTTTGCGTCCTTCTAATACTTCGATACCTGCTTTTCTGCACTGTTCTTTCAGAAACTGCTCGCGCGATTTATGCGCAATACGTGTTCTATGCTGTCTGCGTCTTTCTCTTTGTTCTTTTGTGGAAGCAAATTCAGGATGAATTAACAGGGACCGCGCCTCAATAATCTCTTTCCCTTCTCTCACCGCAATACCTAGCGACCCTGTTCCGATGTCGAAAGCGAAAACTTTTTCAGACATGATCATTCTCCTCGATATGATATAGTTGTATGTATATATAAGTATTCATAATAACATTCTTATATCAATATGTCAAGGCAATATCATTATATCATGTAGTTAAAAAGACAGCGGGTAAAGGTTGATTGAATGATTATGGAGGATTTCAAACTGTCGTGGTCTTAGCCAATGAATATTTCATCGGGAAAGAGAGTAGTTGTCCAACTGTCGCAGCTCTTTCTCTTCTTGATGTAAGCACAAAAAAAGGGGTCTATATATTGACCCCTTTTAAGTTTCATATTCGTGATAAGGTTACTTCTGGACTTTGCCGTATCCTCTTGCTTTGCCGAGGCCTGCTGCCTTGTTGTCGCATACGCCGTCGCCGTCTTTGTCCACGAAATTGCCGCGATTTCCCAGGGCTTTTCCGCAGTTGTCACAGACACCGTCTCCGTCCGCATCGACAAAATTGCCACGGGCTTTACTGCCGCGGAACATGCCTCTGACAGCGCCGGTTCCACGGTTATCACAGATTCCGTCGCCATCGGCATCGACGAAGTTAGCGCCCCGGGCTCCGCCCCTTCCCGCTTGATAGTTGTCACAGATACCGTCGCCATTCACGTCGACGAAGTTACTGCCGTATGACTGTGCCGTAGTTGTGGTTGTTGTGGTATCATCGGAGAATGCATAGGCGCCAGCGAGTGTCAGAGCTGCGACCGTGAGTACGAGAGTGAGACTGCCGAACCGTTTCATGTTTGACCTCCTTGGTATGGTTTGTGTTTGTTACGTTCGGTTCATTCTACGGCAGATAGTAAGAGCAATCATCGTGCCAAATACCATCTCATATTATGTAAGTGATTGCAATGCAATCTATTATATTATATTTACGATAATATTCTATATCTATTCTGCTATCCATTGTTCGACATTTTTGTCGAATTTATCGCGAATAATAATCCTTATCGTTATGAATCACAAAGGATTATGCATACTGCACAATAAGACCGAATGTGACGGATTTGTCGAATGAATGATTTCCGGCGGTGTTTAAAAGACTTTTTTGACATGATTTACAGGATTGACAAGATAAAGATTTTTCGGAAAGTTTTAAATAAAACCTCTGTGCCCCAGTCTCTTTGTCCCTCTGCACCTTTGTCACTTTGCCCCTGTTTCACCTCAAATCATTCCCCGGTATTTCCTGATTCCCCATTCAACGACAAGGAAAAGCACTGCCAGCAAGGGCATGAGCGGATTGAGGGCAAGGTAGTGGTCCTGCTCCCGTCGTTCGGTGAAAGCAGCCGGTTTTATCCCCGCAATAACAGAGTCGATGCCGGAGGGGGTGACACTCAGTCCGCCGGTGCGACGGGCAAGTGAGCCGAGAAGACCGTGGTCGGGATTCGGGTCGAGCATTTCGAGCGAAAACGACTGCACCGTAAAGCCGCCCCGTGCTTCCGCAAACCGTTCACCGCCGATAAACGCCGTGGCTTCGAAGACATGGGCGCCGGGTGCTGATCCTCGGAGCGTACCCGTGTATACCGCGGGTGTCCGCTCATCGAGGATAACCTTCGCCGATGGGTCGCCGTCGATCTCGATGCTTATCTCCGCACCGGGGACAGGAGAATAGACATTGTCGAAGAGACGTCCCTCGAACACGATCTCCTGGCCGCTCAGATAGGTATGGGAATCGGTCGTCACTGTCAGCGGAGAAGCGTCGGTGGAGGATGTCAGCCAGCGGAGCATTCCCCGGACGAAGCCATCATAGAAGCCGCCGCTTTTCCCGGCGCCTTCCATCATGAGATGCCAGCGCCATATGCCCGAAACCGGCATGATCATCGTTTTCCCCTCACCGGATTTTCCCGCAACGAGGGCAGGCAGGGTAACTTTGCCCTGGACTGCAACCGCGTTTACAAGAATCCGGCTCGATTTGGTTATCTGATCGATCGGCAGAATCGCTCTGAGCGGGGGGAGATTGCTCCATTCGTTCTCACGGTCTCCGCTCAGGACACCGGCGGTAACAAAATGGGTTCTGCCCTGTTCGGTGAGATCGATGTAAAACTCATGGGGCAGGATGTTTTTATCCTTTGCGAATCGCACGGGGAAAATTCGTTCGAGAGCTTCCGCGCCATTGCTCAGCGGTGTCGATCCGAGAATCCACAGGCCGGCGCCTTTTCCTGCCAGCCCGGCGATGGCTGCGGCGCGCTCCGGTGTGAGCACCTCTCCGCCTCCATCGAGGATTACGAAGGCATCGAAATCGGAGATATCCGCCGGAAACGGCGCGCTGAGCGGTTCTTTCATGCCATGGCCGACAACAAAAACGCCCGAGAATGACTTATCGGCCTCGATCACCCGCCGTAAAAACGCAAGATCGGGAGAAGGGGCATCGGATATCACGAGCACGCGGAATGCGCTCTTTACCACCTGTACGGTAAAGGATCGGCTGTTGTTTTCTGGCGGCTCCTCATAATCCGGTTTTATCACTGCTGTAAACGTATGGACTCCGGGCGTCTTCAGCGGAAGCTCTATATCCGTCTTTGCCAGAGTTCCCGTGTCAAAAGATACCGTCCCCGAAGCCAGGTTTTTCTCGCCTTCCCGTATTTCGACCGCAACCTGCCCGCTCAGGGGATTGGTCGATGACACGAAGATTTCTACAGGTATCGACATGCCGTCATACCCGATAGAAGCCGCGGAAACCCGCTTGAGCACGACATCCCGCAGGCCGGCGCCTGAACCGACCGCCACACAGCTCACCGGCATATCGGAGGGAACATCCGCTCCGGCAGGATCGAGCCCGAGGTTCCAACGGCCGTCCGTTATGAGAACGATCGATGAAACACGCTCACGGTCCCTGATGGTTTTGATTGCGCCAGAGATATCGGTGGCGGAGCCGTTGAATTCAACCGTCTCATCGAGATTACGGACACCGCTGTCGAAAGTACGGTATATGCAGTGTTCATCGAACCGTGAACGAATCGCATTGATGGCATCGAGTGCGTCGCGTTTCCGTGCGGGGTCGCCTGGCTGGTTCATCGAGGAGCTCGTATCGAGCAGAACCGCGCAGCCCGATTCTCTGGTCAGCGTTCGTGCAACTCTCACAACCGGCTCGGATAAACCGGCCACAAGGAGTACAAGCGCGCTGGCGCGCAGGATTATCAGGAGCCGTCGTATGATTCCTGACACCGGCGGCACGGTCGACCGGTAATACCAGACTGCAAACGCTGCCGCAGCGAGCAGAAGCACGAGAAGCGCTATGATATTGAGGCTCTGGAAACGGGCCGATACGTTTTCTATATGAGATGACGGTTCTATCATGGATGACCTTTCACAGGGGAAGCCTCGGTTCGGGACTGAGTGTGAGCGGCGAGGTCATCCCCCGTATGAGACGTTCGTGACCGGCGAGGGCGATCATGGCGGCATTGTCGGTGCAATATGCCGTTCGCGGAACAAACAGCCTGAAACCGCGTTTGATCGCATCTGCACCGAGACGTTCTCTCAGAGCCCGGTTGGCGGCAACACCCCCGGCAAGGAGCAGGGTGTCCAGACGGTATTTTTTGAGCGCCTTAAGGGTTTTCTCAACAAGCGCGTCGACAACCGCTTTCTGAAATGACGCCAGTATATGCGGAAGGTTCTCCCGAACAAAATCCGTACTCTGTTCTCGTACGTATACCAGAACGGCGGTCT
>JAJFUH010000156.1 GCA_021372535.1 bacterium | reverse complement strand
TGGGTTTATTCAGTATATCGGTCGGTGAAGAAATCTTCCCGATATCGTGAAGGAGTCCGGCCATACGGATTCCTTCGATCTGCGTATCGGAAAGGCCCATTTCTTCCGCAATGGTACAGGCAAGCCTTGCTACTCTCTGCTGGTGGCCGGCGGTGTAGGGATCGCGTTTTTCCAGCGCAGCTCCAAGCGCATTGACCGTTTCGTCAAGAATTCTTCGAAATCGGTAAATACTTTTTTTAAGTTCTTTTTCAGCCTGGTTTCGCTCTCTGAGTACGGCCCGTTCGCGGAGCACCCGTTTTAATCTGACAAGTAATTCTTTTGTGGATATAGGTTTCTGAATAAAATCGCACGCGCCTTTCTCGATGATCTCTTCGTATTTCAATCCTTCCGCAAATCCTGTCATCACCATGACATCCGCATCGTGTTTTTCTCTTACCTTTTCCAATAGAATAATACCACTGGCGCCCGGCATGACAATATCCGTAATTACGACATCGATACTGTTTTCATCAAGAATCCGGAGAGCTTCTTTTACGTTTCCCGCGGTCGTACATGTATATCCCGCGTTTTTTATCGCCCTCTGCATGATATCCCGTATGGGCTCTTCATCATCGACAACAAGAATATGAATGCTTCCCGGCTTACTGAGATTCATTTCAGATGCCCTCGTTCCTTTCGTCCAGCACTCTCCGTACCGTTTCGGCCATCTCCGACTTGAGCAGCGGCTTTCCCATGTAGGCTCGTATACCGATGCTCAATGCTGTCTCTTCCGTGAGTTTCTCACTGTATCCGGTACAGACAATAATCGGAATGTCCTGCCTGATACGCATGAATTCTTCAGATAGTTCATCTCCTGTCATGAAGGGCATGGTCATGTCGGTAATAACGAGATCGAACCGGTACGGGTCTTTCTGGAAGAATTCCAGGGCATCGATGCTGCTCGTCATGACTGTGACTGTATAACCCAGCTGTTCCAGAATTCGCTTTCCCACATCGCCAATATCCTTTTCATCATCTATAAAAAGGATGTGCTCGTGTCCTTTTATAACAATCGCTGTCTTCTCTGCTTCATCAGCAGGTTCTTCCATGATTACCGGCAGATATACCTTGAAGGTAGTTCCTTTCCCCGGTTCGCTGTACACAGTGACTGCTCCGCCGCAATCTGTAACGATCCCATGTACCATGGCAAGTCCCAGCCCGGTACCTCCGCTCTTATCTCTTGTTGTAAAATAGGGTTCGAAGATTCTGGGCAGAATGTCCTGTGGTATGCCATGGCCTGTATCGCTTACCATTAATTTCAGATATCGCCCGGGTACCAATCCCGGATGCTGTATGCAGAAACCGGAATCAAGCTCTTTACTGGTCAGTATAACTTCGAGAATTCCACCCTTCTGGCTCATCGCCTGGCCTGCATTGGTGCACAGGTTCATGATCACCTGATGAATCTGGGTCGCATCAGCCCTCACGGTTCCCGGTTCGGGTTCGATGCTCTGGCGAATCTCAATGGTAGAGGGAAGAGAAGCCCGGAGCATTTTAAGGGTCTCTTTGATAATGGGGTCAATCAGTATCGGCCTTTTTTCCTGCTCGCGCTGACGGCTGAAGGTCAGGATCTGGTTGACAAGGTCACGGGCGCGATACCCTGCTTTGAATATCTTCGTGAGGTCGGAATGTAATTGCGATCCTTCGGGAACCTCATCCATCGACAGTTCCGTGTAACCGATGATCGCCGAGAGGATATTATTGAAATCATGGGCAATTCCCCCGGCAAGTGTCCCAATGGCTTCCATCTTCTGTGTCTCGCGTTGACGCTGTTCTGTCAACAATTCATTGGTGACATCACGCTTTACCGCCGCAAAATTCGTGATGGCGCCTGTTTTGTCTATTATCGGTGAAATTGAAGCTTCCTCGGTATATAACTGCCCGTCCTTCTTTTTATTTATAAAACGACCATTCCATTTATTTCCACTCAATAGAGTATCCCACATGTTTTTGTAAAAAATCTCTTCGTGTTTTCCACTTTTAAGCATACGGGGATTTTGACCGATTGCCTCTTCAATGCTGTATCCGGTAATTTTCTCGAAAGCGGGATTGACATATTGAATCGTTCCTTTCACGTCGGTTATCACAACACATTCGGAGGCCTGTTCGATGACGGTTTCGAGGCGAATCCGTTCTTCTTCAGCCTGCTTCCGCTCGGTGATGTCCCGGATGTTGCACTGGATTACCTTTTTTTGGCCCACGAGATAGACATTACTGACGAACTCGACGGACATTTCCCGCCCGTTGGCCGTTTTCAGCGGCAAGTCTTCATACCGGACGTATCCTTTTTCCTGCAATTCATGAAATTTAGCTTTGTTTATGCCAATATCCCTGAAAAACCCCAGTTCCCAGATATTCTTTCCGATGAATTCATTATGCGGGAACCCCAATTTATCAATCATGAACGGATTCACATCGATGATCATCC
>JAJFUH010000155.1 GCA_021372535.1 bacterium | reverse complement strand
CCGAAAAACGGTCCTCCGGGTGATATCGTCGTGTTCATCGAGGAAACGGAGCATGACCTGTTCGAGCGTGACGGTGACGATGTCATCTATGACCTTCCCGTTTCGTTCATCCAGGCCGCTCTCGGCGATAACATCGAGGTGCCGACGCTCTCCGGGAGGGCACGGCTCAAGATTCCGGCCGGTACACAGTCGGGGAAAATTTTCCGCATGCGCGGCAAGGGAATACAGCATCTTCAGCGGCATGGCAGCGGCGACCAGCTTGTCCGTGTCTGGGTGTGGACGCCCAAGAACCTCTCTCGCGAGGAACGCAACGTGCTCGAAAAACTGTCAAGCTCCCAGAATATTCAGCCGCCGCCGGGAGGCAGGGCATTTCTGAAAAACACTGACAGATATTGATCTTCTCACAGGTTTAAAACAAGGGGTAAACACTGTTGCCGATTACCGATATATTTGTAAGAACTGAATGAAATTATATTGACTTTTACCTGCAGACCGATATATTTATGCTGGGAAGGACTGTGAGGTTATCATGAATATAAATAACATCAATAATGCTCTTGCGGGCGGTGAGCTGAATAAAGGCACCCGTATAACCGGTCAGAAAGATACCGAGCGTACTGAACAGACCGTTGATCGTGAAAAGGTGCAGCGCCCTGAGGCAGAAAACCGTGCCGCCGACACAACTCCTTCACGGCCGGCCACAGACGTGTTCGAGTCAACAGAAAACCGCAGACTCGCTGCCGAACTCATAAAAAATCTCGGCGCTGGTGAACCCGAACCCCGTGAAGACGCAGTCAGCCGTGCGCAGGAGCGTGTCCGGAGCGGTTACTATAATACGCCCGAATTCCAGAACCGTCTGGCGATGCGTCTCGTTGAAACCGGCATTACCCAATAGTGACTGTTATACCCATGCCGGGAACGAAAACAGGTTCTGAGCGCATGTGGCGGTCCGTGCGTATTTCCTGTGAACCCGGATTCGAGGATGTGATATCGTTTCTCATCTTCGAGTCCGGGTTTTATGGTTTAGAGGAATGCTCCGGAAACGACCGGCTGATGTATTCCGCATGTTACCGTCCCACACCCGAAACACCCGATCCTCTCGAAACATTCAGAAAAAATCTCGATTGCCTTCCCCACGCAGGAAACACGTCTGTCGCTGAGATTCTCTCGGTCGACGAAATCGCCGAAGAGGACTGGGAAACCTCCTGGCGGCAGGGTCTCGATGCGGTGGAAATCGGGGTTCGGCTCGTTATACGGCCCTCCTGGGTACCGTACGAAAACCTGAACGGCCGTCAGGAAATCATCATCGACCCCAAAATGGCGTTCGGCACCGGCGGCCACTCGACAACGCGCCTGTGTCTCGAAGCGATCGAACGTCTTGTACATGAGGGAATCACCGTGCTCGATGCAGGCTGCGGTTCGGGGGTGCTCTCGATTGCGGCGGCCAGGCTCGGCGCCCGGCGGGTAACCGGTTTCGACACCGATCCGTTTTCGGTGGAAAACGCCCGTGAAAATGTGCTGCTGAACGGAGTACAGGATCGTGTCACCATTTTCGAGGGCGACCTGCGGACGGTTTCGGTCGACCGGGCCGAACTTGTTCTGGCCAACATCATATCCGGCATTCTGATTCCGAATCTCGACCGTTTCCACACATTTCTCGCGCCGCACGGCACGGTGGTGTTTTCTGGGCTGCTCGCTGAGGAGAAATCCCTGTTCACCGATGCCCTTATAAAGGGAGGATTCCGTGTGCGTGAAACGGAGCAGTCGGATGAATGGATTGCGGTTACCGCGGAAGAGTCATGAACGGGATTCTTCTGCATCCGGATCATTCATGAAATCTTTCATAAACATTTTCACCGCGGAGACCTGCTGCGAAGGTGCTCCAGCACGGAGAATACTGAGTAGGGGTAATTCATGAATTACCCCTACTTCGGTCAGGTACGAAAGATAAATCCGCGAAAATCCGCGAAAATCCGCGTTCCATTCCCTGCCGTGAATATATCTTGATATAATTCGGGCGGCCTGCTGTCTCTTTTTTATTCCGGTTTTCTTATGGAGAATCGGCACCCGCAGTAGTGCTGACGGTAAATATCCATATCCCGGGAAAGTTCGAGCGACCGTCTGAAACCGTCCTGCTTTTTCCAGTCTCCATCGAGAAAACCGACACCCTCGGTGGTTGCGGCTTCGTGTCCGATAGGGTTGATGACCGCTGCCCTTTTTTGAGGGCCGAGGGTGAGCGTGCTGGCGATAAAATCGAAGGAATGCCGGGCTGCATACGATGCCGCCGCGGATAGACGGAGGCGGTAGCAGACTGGGCACCGGGCGCCGTTTTCGGGTTCGTTTTCGAGTCCCCTGACCGCATCGAAGAACGTTTCGGGGTCGTAGCGTTCCTCGATGAGTTCGATTCCGAAGCGCTCCGCCGCGGTGCGGGCTGCTTCGAGACGGCGCTCGTATTCATCGGGAGGCTGAATGTTGGGGTTGTAGAAGTAGCCGGTGATGTCGTACCCGCCGGAAAGCCTTTCTATCACAGGCCCGGCGCAGGGGCCGCAGCAGATATGGAGGAGGAGCCGGGGCATGGCGGGCAGTTCTCCGGGTGTCAGGATCATGGATGGTGCGCCCTTTATGATAGGAAATGAAGGGCGAGATGACAACAGTATTTTGGCTGCCTCGGCTTTATCGGTCAGAATTTAATTTGACACCATCCGTGAACAGTTATACTTTAATAGAGTAGCACAACACTTCATACTCCTCGTTCATGAAAACTTGAATTCATCACCATACATGGAGAACAGCGCCATGCCAAATCCCGAAACCTTTGTCCCGAAACGAACATTCAACCCCCTTCCGCTCGGAACGGTACTTCCCCGCGGCTGGCTCAGGGAGCAACTCAAGATACAGGCGGAAGGGCTCTCCGGTCATCTCGACGAGTTCTTCCCCGATCTCGGCCCGGAAAGCGCATGGCTCGGCGGAAACGGCGAATCGTGGGAGGTAGGCCCCTATTACCTCGATGGCCTCGTGCCGCTCGCCTATCTGCTCGATGATTCCCGTCTGAAAGCGAAGGTTGCCAAATGGCTGAACTGGACGTTATCTCACCTGGGCGAGGATGGCTGGATCGGGCCGCAGACCGATCACGAGGATATCTGGTGGCCCCGCGCTGTCATGCTCAAGGTGCTTGCCCAGTACACCGAAGCGACACAGGATCGGAGGGCCGAGCCCGCCATGGCTTCCTACTTCATGCTCCTGAGGAAACGGATCGAAAAGGAGCCGCTTAAAATCTGGGTGAAATTCCGCTGGGGTGAATATCTCATGTCGCTGTTCTGGCTCTGCAGCCGGCGGCCCTGCCCTGTTTTTCAGGACCTGCCGCACTTTCTCCATGAGCAGGGTTACAACTGGTCGGACCATTTCACCCATTTCATGATCGAAAACAAGGTGCGTATCCATCCGAACCTTGCGACCCATGTGGTCAACCATGCGATGGCGGTCAAATACCCCGGGCTCTACAGCCTCTTTTCCGGCAGCGAAGACGACCGTAAAGCCTCCGATACGGCGCTCGAATGGCTCGACCGTCTCCACGGGTGCGCGACGGGCCTGTTTACCGGGGACGAGCATCTGTCCGGACTCAATCCATCACAGGGTACCGAGCTCTGCGCCGTGGTCGAGTACATGTACTCGATGGAAGTGCTGACATCGCTCTTCGGCGGTACCGCATACGCTGACCGTCTCGAATCCCTCGCATACAACAACCTGCCGGGAGCTTTCTCCGCCGATATGTGGGCCCACCAGTACGACCAGCAGGCCAACCAGGTCCTCTGCACCGTGGAAAAACGCGACTGGACGAACGGTCCCGATGCCAACATCTATGGTCTCGCTCCGAATTACAAGTGCTGCACCGCCAATTTCAGCCAGGGCTGGCCGAAATTCGTGAGCAACATATGGATGGGCACGCCGGATGGCGGTCTTGCGGCAATAGCGTACGGTCCTTCGGAAGTTCACCGTGCCGTAAACTCGGCGCAGGTTACCATTGTCGAAAAGACCGATTACCCGTTTTCAGGTGAAATCGTTTTCGAGATAAAGACCTCCGGCGAGGTGAATTTCCCCCTCTACCTCCGTATACCCGGCTGGGCCGAGGGCGCGCAGCTTTCACTCAACAAAGGGAACCCGGTTCCCGCGAAAGCCGGAACGTTCCACATATTCAAGCGCCCGTGGAAAAACAACGAGACCATAGTGCTCACCCTCCCCATGAAGCTGAGGGTGACGCGCCGCTACAACGATTCAGCAGCGATACACCGGGGGGCTCTTACCTTCTCGCTTATGATCAGTTCACGGTGGAAACAGATCGCCGGGGAGACTCCCCATGCCGATTACGAGGTCCGGCCCATGACCGACTGGAATTACGCCCTTGTCCTCGACACCGAAAATCCGGCAAAATCCCTGACGGTGGAGGAGAAATCGGTAAAAATGCCCTGTTTTTCCGAGATCAAGGCTCCGGTCGTACTCACCGCAAAAGCCCGTAAGGTGCCGGATTGGGGTATGGATGGCGCTTCCGCGGCTCCGCCGCCCAAAAGCCCGGTATCGGTATCGACTCCGGTGGAAGAGGTGAAGCTTATCCCCTACGGATCGGCGAAACTGCGGATAACGGAATTCCCTGTCACACAATAAGAGGACTGTGAAAAAGTATATTTTTCACGAGCCCCATGATGCAATGTGTTGTTTTGTTGCTGTCAAGGGCATGTAAACATGTTCCCGAATCATTAATCGGTAGTGCCGACACTTGACAGCTTATATCCACTTAAACGTGATTTATCACAACACGTATAAACAGTGCCATAAAAAATACGATACTCAGTGATTTTCAGATAACCGTTGACTGATTCGATTACCGTATAGGATTCTCCGCGCATCGTGCGGCAGAAAAAGAGGAGCCTGAATGATCAAACGACCTTCCGCTGGTCACATGGTGTTCCTCGTGGCGGGTTTCATGACGGCAGGTATCGGCTGCGCAGTCAGCGCTTACATGATTTCATACACATCGGAAACATCGTTCTGTATCTCGTGTCATGAAATGAGAATCGTCGCGGAACAGGGCTGGAAACAATCGGCGCACTATCAGAACGACGAGGGTGTCGTCGCGCAGTGCAGCGACTGCCATATTCCCCATGCACTGATCCCGAAACTGTGGACCAAAACCCGTGACGGGGTCAACGATATCGCAGTCCACCTGTTCGGTGAATCGGACCCCGTGATGATGCCATGGGATGAGCTCGGGCAGAGCGCGCGCCGTAAAGTATACGATTCATCGTGCAGGCGCTGTCATGTGAACCTGACACCGCGCGGTGCGGCAATCAAAACGATAATTGCCCACAGAGAGTATTTAAAAATGAAGGATAGAAAACGGTGCCTTGATTGTCACCGCAAGGAATTTCACGGTGCTTTCAGGGAATACCTGTTTAACAATTCGTATACAGCTGAAAACGGGGACTTACAATGAACCGCTCCCTGGTAACTGCTTCATGTCTGACAATTGTAATGGTCATATCGGTAATGACGGGCGCCAGCGGTCAGGAGAAAAAACTCCCCGCGCCCCAATTGGCCAAAAAGATTGAAATCTACCGCGGTCTCTCGGAAGTCGAGCGTGAATGCATCTCATGCCACGCTGCGGAAGAACCCGGCAAGGTCGAGGACTGGTCGAACAGCCCGCATGCCCGTGCATCCATAACCTGTCTCGACTGCCATGGCGCCGAGCCGACCGACAAAGATGCCCGTGACTGCCCCGGCACGAAAAAATACAAAAACGTAAAAATCACCCCGGTCGTAACACCACGCGACTGCAGCAAGTGTCATCCCCGCGAGGAAGAGGAGTTTTCCATGAGCAAACACGCCCGGACATGGGATATACAGGCGAAAGAGCTCAAAGACCCCTGGCTGAAGGGCATGAATAACGATATCGAGCGTGAAACCGGCTGTTATATGTGTCATGGCTCGGACATCTCGACGGGTGAACTGACCATGGAGAACTGGCCCAACGAGGGATGCGGGAGAATCAATCCCGACGGCTCACGGGGGAGCTGCGTGCTCTGTCATACGACGCACCGGTTTTCACTTGCAGAAGCCCGGAAACCCGAGACATGCGGCCAGTGTCATCTCGGTCCCGACCATCCGCAGGATGAAATCTACTTCGAGTCGAAACACGGGAAACGGTATCTTGCCGAGCGCGAAAAATGGAATTTCGAAGCTGCGACCGATTCATGGGAACCCTCGGGTGATTTCTCGGCCCCGACATGCGCAGCATGCCACATGTCGGGAATCGGCCCCCTTGCGACATCGCACGATGTCGGGGAGCGGCTCAAATGGGAATCCCAGTCGCCGCTCACCGTTCCGAACAAAGATCATGACGGCGTTGACGAGCGTAAAAAGATGGTTACGGTATGTACCCAGTGTCACTCGCCGCGGTGGGCGAATAATTACCTCGAACGGTACGATGCGGCCGTTCAGCATTACAATGATGATTACTATAAGCCCGCCAAGGTGATAATTGACGATCTTTACAGCCGGAATCTTCTCACGAAATGGCCGGTATTCGATGAGGAGATCGAATGGGTGTTCTACGAATTATGGCATCACGAGGGCCGCAGAGCTCGTATGGGATCGGCTATGATGGGACCCGATTACTCGTGGTGGCATGGTTTTTACGACCTGAAAAGGTCTTACCAGCACCTGGTCAGGCTTTCTGAAGAGGCGAAGGAAAAAGGGCACGGATCGCCGGTATATGTTCCCGGTTCCGGAGGGAAGAATTTTACACCCGACGCGGTCGATCCGCTTCCTCAGGGATGGGATAAAGTCAAAAATCTGAAAGGAAGGCCGGGGAAATAAAGCTGTATTGTTCCCTGTCTGGTGAAAATAAAACGGATAAAAGGAGTACAGTCACCATGGTTGTCGAACTGGCAAAAGATGTATACTGGGTCGGAGTCGTTGACTGGGGACTGAGGAAGTTCCACGGCCATGAATTATCGACTCACCGGGGCTCGACCTACAATTCCTACCTGATCATCGATGAAAAAAAGGTGCTTGTGGATACGGTCTGGAGTCCTTTCCGTGACCAGCTCATCGAAAACATCCGTGAGATAATCGATCCCTCGTCCATCGATATTGTCGTAGCAAATCACTCCGAGCCCGACCATTCGGGCAGTCTTCCCGCGGTCATGTCTCTCGCTCCGAAAGCGACGCTCGTCGTGTCGAAGCGCGGCGAGGAGAGTTTCGAGGGACATTTTCACCACAACTGGAACGTAAAGACGGTGCAGACCGGCGACAGGATCGGCATCGGTAAGAACGATCTCGTTTTTGTCGAAGCTCCCATGCTTCACTGGCCGGACAGCATGTTCACCTACCTGACCGGGCACAACATACTCATGCCCAATGACGCGTTTGGCCAGCATTATGCCAGCGCCTTCAGGTTCAACGATCAGGTGAACCAGGAAGAGCTCTTCGAGGAAGCGCTGAAATACTACGCCAATATTCTGACTCCATACAGCCCCCTTGTGACCAAAAAAATCGAGGAAGTGCTCGGACTCGGCGTCCCGGTCAGTATGATCGCTCCGAGTCACGGGATAATCTGGCGCGACAACCCTGTCCGGATTGTGACAAAATACCAGGAATGGGCGCTCCAGAAACCCGAGCCGCGGGCGGTTATTCTCTTCGATACCATGTGGGACGCCACCCGCCGCATGGCCGAGGCGATCGGGGACGGCATCGCGGACGAAGGAGTGGACTATAAGATCATCCATGCCGCGGTCACCGACCGTAACGACGCCATCGTCGAAGTGTTCAGGTCACGGGCGGTTATCATCGGCTCGCCGACGCTCAATTACGGTGTCCTGCCCACTATTACCCCGCTGCTCGAGGACCTCAGGGGACTGCGGTTCAAAAATAAAATCGGCGCGGCATTCGGTTCTTACGGGTGGAGCGGTGAATCGGTTAAAATCATCGAAGAACACCTCGGGAAATGCAAAATCCCCCTTATTGCCGAAGGGATAACATGCAAATGGCAGCCGGATTCCCGATGTATCGAGGAATGCCGCACCTTTGGCAGGCAGATCGGGAAAGCGGCCAAAGAACCAGCTGATGTCTGAGATTGGTAATCCGGGCTGTGAACATATTGACCGGTTCATCGGCCTCTGAATTATATTCGGAATGATATATATTGATTCAAATCCATATATATCAGCCCAATCCGTGTAAATCGGCATTCTATTAAATTTTATAAATAGATCGGATAAGATGTGACATACAATTCAAAGGATTCCGTTTTATTGGAATTCGGCGATCTCACCGACCGGGCGCTCGATACAGTCGCGCGTGAATTCCCATACCGGCCGGACTCGCAGAATATCATCCGACAGAGCCTCACTGCTTACAGGAAAGCCCTGAAGCATGTCCATGCCCATATAGAACAGGCGCATGACGGCGGTGCCGCCGGTCATGTTGTGTGCGCCATGCTCTCGGAACGCATAGACCGGCTCATACTCCATGTATGCCGCTTTTTTTCGCAGCTCTCTCCGGATACCATGGAATATGCGATTATTGCGCTCGGCGGTTATGGACGCCGCGAGCTCAATCCCTGTTCGGATATCGACCTTCTCTTCCTGTCTGATAAACCGTTTGCCGAAGCCGGGAGTAATTCCATCAGGACGCTGCTTCAGTTTCTGTGGGATATGAATCTCGATATCGGTCATTCGACCCGGAGCATGGAAGAGTGCATGGATGGCGCCCGTGAGGATATATATCTTGCCACTTCGCTCCTCGAAGCGCGATTTCTTGCGGGAAACTCATCGTTATGGGAAGCGTTCAGGAGCAGGTTCTCGCAGTGGCTGCATGACGATTCGGGAAAACAGCTCGCCATGCGGAAGATCGACGAACGGATTCAAAGACTCGAGTTCTATCACAGGACCGTGCAGATTCAGCAGCCCAATATCAAGGAATGTCCCGGCACGCTTCGGGATATTCATACCGCCCGCTGGCTTCTGCAGATAACGGAGCGGGGAAACACACTCGATGAAATGGTGACAGGCGGTCTTTTCTCAGCCCACGAAAAAGACGCGTATGAAGCCGGTCTTGATTTTCTCCTGCGGGTACGCAATTCCCTCCATTTTCTTACCGGTAAAAAAACGGATATACTCGATCATCTGATACTTCCCGAAGTTGCGAAAAACCTCCGTTACAGCGGCGAAGGCGTCAGCCCGGTGGAATCGTTCATGCGTGATTACTACATGCATGTCGGTCGAATCCGTCAGCTCACCGACCGTATCGTCGAGAAGTTCTTTATCATCGTTTCGGGAACCGGTGATGAGCCCTATGTCACCATTTCCGAGAATCTCAGGGCGAACGGTAAAAAAGTTGCCCTGATTCGTGAGGAAAATGAAACGCTGGCGGTGCATCCGAAGCTTCTGATAGAGATTTTCATCGTTGCAGGCGCGCGAGGAGTCAATATCAAGGGAAGCACTTCGTCGCTCATCGAAAAAAATCTCCCAAAGTTCGAAGGCGACCTTTCCGGATATTCGGAAATTATTGCCGCTTTTCACAACCTGATCAATATACGTGAAGGAGTAGGCCGCGCCCTCCGTCTCATGCACGAACATGGCGTTCTGATAAAACTTATCCCCGAATTCGAGCCCATATGCTGGCATTACCAGTACGACTTCTATCACATGTATACGACCGATGAACACTCGCTGCGGGTTGTCGAAAACCTCGAAGGCATGTATACGGGAAAACGCACGGGCGATCCGGAGCTTTCGGTGCTCATGCAGGATGTCACAGCCCGGAGCGCGCTCTATCTTGCCGGACTCCTCCATGACATTGGAAAAGCAGATGGGGCGTCACACTCGAAGCGCGGAGAGCGCATGGCGGCGCGTGTGCTCAAACGGCTCAGCTTCGATGAACGGACACTGGAGCTTGTCCAGTTTCTCATCCGTGATCATCTCCTCATGTCCCATGTCTCACAGCGCCGCGATATCGAGGACAAGGACACTGTCAGCGATTTTATCGAGCATGTCGGCAGCGCGGGACGGCTCAGGATGCTTACGCTCCTCACATTCGCCGATCTTCTGGCGCTTTCGCCGGATGCGCTCACCGACTGGAAACGCGCCCTGATCTGGAATCTTTACAAAAAAGCGCTCATGCTGATCGACAGGGGATTCGAACGTACCGCCCGAACAACGAGAAAGAGTCGCATTCGCGACCTGGCCGATAAATTCTGCGGGGACTTTCCCCGGCAAAAGGTACGGGAACACCTCGGCAATCTACCCGAACAGTATTTACGGGTTACCATGCCAGCTGCCATCAGGAAACACCTCAAAGGGATCGAGTCCATGAAAAAACGGGGAGCCTGGGCATCATTCCACCATAAAGGGAAGCTGACCATGCTCACCGTGATTGCTCCCGATTACCCGAAAGCGCTTTCGGACATCTGCGGCGCCATCACCTCCTCGGATATCAACATTGTCGGAGCGCAGATTTTCACCCGTAACGACGGCATCATCATCGACACGTTCCTCGTGGTGAACGAAAACGCGGAAGCTCTCATTACCCCCGAAAAACAGCATGAATTCAAACGTAATCTTCCGCAGATCATAGCTGGTAAGATCGATGTGAAACATCTCATTCAGAGCCATATCCGCCGCTGGAAACGCCGGAGGAAAAACGTGGTGTATTATCCTCCGCGGGTGAAGTTTTACAATGACATCTCATCCCAATACACGGTTATCGATGTATTTGCTACCGATTATACGGGACTTCTGTACGATATCACGAGCATACTCGGTGAAAACGGTATCGATATCCATACAGCCAAGATCGGGACGGATGAGGATCAGGTCGCAGATGCGTTCTATATCCGCAAGGATGGCGTAAAAATCGAGGATGAGGCGATTATCGGCGAACTCACTGCCGGAATCATCGGGCGTCTAACCCGGACAAGTCAATAGTCACTGTGATGCTCCGTATTTCCCTGCTCCCTTTAATACAGGCAAACAGGTACAAGCTGTTGACAGAACATCGGTTTTGATCCGGTTAATTTGCACAGAATACACCGGGATAGTATGTGAAAAAATATTACTTATTGCTCGCTTCCGCTGAGCGCATAATACACCGGAATCCCCGGTCATCATCCCAGGGATAGGGGAGCTGGCCCTTGGGATCATATGTGAAGAGACGTCTGCTCACCGCATCTTTGAAGAACTGATCGGCAATGAATCCCTGTCGTGTCTTGTATCGGAGGCATCTTGTCCATGAACCGCCCCGGAACTCGAACCACTTGTCGTCGATTTTGAAATATTCCCAGGCGTTTCCCACCATGTCATAGAGTCCCCATGGGTTCGGTTTTTTCTTCCCGACCGGATGCGGCCCCGCAAGGGAATTCTCGCGATGCCAGAAGAGATCGGGATTCAGTTCATCGCCCCAGTAGTAGGTGGTGGTGGTTCCCGCGCTGCATGCATACACCCATTCCGGCTCGGTCGGAAGGTCTGTTCCGGCCCATTTTGTATACTGCAGCGCATCATGATAAGAAACATATACAACCGGATAACTGTCTTTCTGCTTGAATCCGGGCGACTTCCATGTGTATCGGTTTTGAGCTTTTTCGGCTTCGGTTATGTAACCCGTCTCCCGGACAAACTGTTTGAACTGCCTGACCGTCACCTCGGTGCGGCCCATCCAGAATCCCCGTTCAAAAACCACCGGCTCAAAGGGCAACTCCACATCAGGTTTATCGCCAACCTTCGGTACTTGCACCATAAGACTGCCTGCCGGAATCCACACAAAAACCATTCCGTCTTTGGGATTTCGCCACGTTCCCGGATTATCACCGGCAAAAGAGGGCGATGCCGGAAAAAACAAATGCAGGATAATCACGAGCCCCGTTATCGTTGTCATTTCACGCGTCTCCGTTCAGAATGATTTCCAACATGTTCCGGGAGATTTTCACGGGATACACTTTCAGCGGTTTCGGAGCGGGACCCTTCACGACCTCACCGTTTAAAGCGAATATCGAGTGATTGTAACTGTTACATTGCAATATTTTTCGCGTACTGTTGTAACTGACAACCTGTCCGCCATGCGTACAAAGACGATGAAGCGCCACATACTCTTTTTTCCCGGTCCGGACGACGATGATCTGGATGTTTTTGTCCGCATTGACCACTGCTGCCGCGTAGCCGGGTTTATCCAGCGATACGGCTTTTTTGAGATCGACGGAAATGCTCTTTTCGCTTATTTCATACGAATCCGGTTCCAGCTCAGGCGTTTCGCAGCAGGTGGAACGTGTTCTTTGCGCGTTGGCTGAAGTGTTACACAAACACATTCCACCAGCCAGCAACGCGGAATCAAGAAGCATTTTTCTACGGGTTATATCTTTATCCATACGACGGAAACTCTCCTTTCCCGGTCCCGTTCCAATAATCCATACGTATTAAATAGAGATTTCCTATATCAAAAATTATGAGCACTAAAAATCCCGGTAACTTATTGATAAACGAATATTGCTTTCAAATAATGTATTTGGCAAGTATTTTCTTCATACCTACCGATGAATATTATTACGTACATGCTTGTTAAGCACTGCAATACATACGTTTAGAGACACGTATTCTTTGAATCAATCCCAATACAGTATTGTCAGGCAGAGCGACCGGTGCCCGTTGTTCTTTGGAAGAACCAGCCGTGTCAAAAAGTCGCTCTGGTTATAAGCAAGAACAAACAGCCGGAGCTGCCCCTTATTGGAGACGTACTTTTTACATGAGAGCCATGTCCGGTCAAGAGAATATGAGCCTTCTTTATCCATTTTTTCTGTACCCGCTTGCATTTATTCAGGAAAGGCTGGCCGTGTTTTCCAGCCAAATCAGGATATTCGTTTCAAAACGTCCTGTCTATTGGCATTTGCTGCTTATGTGCCCTTGTCTTTTTCCCGGTGATCGCTCGCATAACAGGAAGTATGCCTTCATTACAATCCGGAAAACGATTACATAAGACCTGATTCGATGAAATTTTTTAAGGACGGATTTCGTCTCATATAACAGAAAGAAGGATGAAAGAGAAAACAGGCAAAACAGGAGGTACTGCAATGAAAAAAGGATTCGTCATACTGAACTACGGGTTGATTTACTTGGCGATAGCATACGGCTGTGTCATCATCAGATCGATAGCAATTTATGCAACAGCTGTATAACCGGAATAACTGATAAAGGAATCATTACCGGCATCCGGAACCGGATGCCCCGACTGAACGGAAATGGAAACCATGTACGAAGAAATCCAAAAAGAAATTACGGAGCTTGAAAGGGCCATGAACAGGCTCACCAGGATTTATGAAGCCCGTCTCGAATGGAGAGCAGGCGCTTTTCTCATGAACGAGAGCCTGAGACGCTCCACAAAGTACAACTCACCGCTCAAATCGTTATAGCCCGAATTACTGCTCTCCCCGAATCCCCCGGAAACGCTGTACAGTTCTCCTGCAATCGATCGAATATCCTCAATAATGTATCCACCGCCTTATCGTGTTATCCGATCCCCTGGAATCCCCGGTAATTTCCAATGCTCCCTCAGACGGAAGTAACTCTTGCGGGTGAGTTGGACGATGACCGGCTTCTGTTCCGGGTCGAGCCAGGCAAGGAGCTTCACCATGTCCGGTTCAGACATGGCTGTACAGCCGGCTGTGCTCGAATTCTCGCCGCCCCAGAGGTGGAGGAAAATACAGCACCCGGCTCCCTGCACGACAGGGTTCATGTTATGCCCCACAAGGATTGTGTACTTGTAATAGTCGTCATCCCTGAGCATGGTCTCATGAGAGGGAAGCGCTCCGGGATCGAGGCTCTTCTCGCGCATGTTCACGACCATGTTGTAGTACTCCGATCTGACATCGTCGATACAGATGAGGCTGCTGTCCGCCATGGTATAGGGAAACCGGGTATCGACCTGAGTACGGGGGAGGTATCCCCATGCATGAACGAGCTCGAACACACCCATGGGCGATTTACCGTCCCCCTCGCGCTTGACCGGTTCGGAGGGATCGCGGTCATCGGGATTGTGGAGACCCCGTCCCCATCCGAAGCCGTTGCCGCCGATGACTGCGGGGCACGAGAAATCCTTTATCCAGCCTTCGCCAGTATGGTGGAAGGCAAACAGTTCCGCGGTGTGAATGGAATCCGACTCGGCAATGGTGAGCAGCACCTGCCCGGAATCTCCGAGAGGAGAAACAACCGGAGCTTTCTCTTCACACGAGAAAGCGCACATGCCCAGCCCAGCCAGAACCAGCGCAATGATGGAATAACGGGTCAGTTTTTTCATGGCGTGATCCTTTGATGGTAAGTTCAATATTATCTATAAGTTATAAACATACACATATAGTTTGTATATCTTGTGTTTCATCGGAATTTTATCTGTTTTATTATCCGGTAATATACTTCCGCCATCCTGAGTTCGGTTAAAAAAATGGATGAACAGCCGCAAATAATTTCCCCTTTTTCCATATATTTTCAGGAAATGTCTGGAAAAATGTGCGCTCGTTTTGTATTGTATAACCTCAACGCTTTTCTGAAGAACTGAACAACCATAATGCGATCATCGGGGACTTTTATAGATTTTTTATAAGGAATCTGATTCATGGAGTCATACGGTCTACTGTCACTGGTTCCGCCGCTGCTTGCAATCGGGCTTGCGTTTGCGACAAAACAGGTGCTTCCCTCGCTCTTCATAAGCATCTGGGTCGGCGCCGCAATCCTCCATCACGGGAATCCCGTTGCGGGATTCGCCGACATGATAGTGAAGTACATTGCCGGCTCGATCGCCGAACCGTGGAATGCCGCGATTCTCGTTATCAGCATCACCCTTGGCGGAATGATCGGCATCATATCGAAATCCGGCGGGATGAAAGCTGTCGCTGACTTTCTCGCCCGTAAGGCCCGGACAGCGAATGGCGGTCAGTTTGTCACCTATCTCATGGGAATCATTATCTTTTTCGATGATTACGCCAACACGCTCCTCGTGGGAAACACCATGCGCCCCCTCTGCGACCGTCTGAAAATATCCCGCGAGAAACTCGCCTATCTGTGCGACTCGACAGCCGCTCCTGTTGCCAGCATCGCGCTGCTCTCCACATGGACGGCGTATGAGATGGGACTCTTGCGGAATGCGTTCATCACCATCGGGCTCGAAATGAACGTTTACGAGGCGTTCGTGCGGTCGATACCGTTCCGGTTTTACAGCATGGTATTGCTTGCGTTCATGTTCATGATCACCGTGCTCGGGCGGGATTTCGGTCCCATGCTCAAAGCAGAACGACGGGCGCGCACTACGGGTAAACTCTTCGCCGATGGCGCTGTGCCGCTTGCGAGCAGGGAGCTTACCGACATGAAGATCAAGAAGGGTATTCCTCTCCGGTGGTTCAACGCCATCATACCTGTCCTGACCGTGGTGTTCATGATCGTTGTCGGGCTCTATGTCGATGGACGGGGCAGGATAATGAGCGAGAACAATACCGAGCTTGTCGGCCTTATGAATATTAATCCGTTCACTTTCCGCGTGATCGGCGAGGTCATCGGTCATTCCCAGGTCGACAGGGCGCTCATGTGGGCTGTTTTCACGGGAACGCTTGTTGCCATCGTACTCGTCATAGTCCAGCGGATACTGACCCTCACCGAGGCGGTGAGCGCATGGGTGGAGGGGGCAAAGTCGATGTTGTTCGCCCTTCTCATCATCGTGCTGGCATGGGGGATCGGTTCGCTCTGCAAGGACCTCGGAACGGCGAAGTACCTGGTCAGTGCGCTCGAAGGCAAGATTTCACCGGGACTCATACCCCCGCTTGTATTCATCATAGGCTGTGTTATTGCATTTTCCACCGGCACATCGTACGGTACGATGGCCATCATGATACCCATTGCGGTTCCCCTGGCGTACCACCTGAGCGGCGGGCAGACCGGCGGTATCTTTTTTGCCACCATCGGAGCGACATTTACCGGCGCCGTCTTCGGCGATCACTGTTCACCCATATCCGATACGACGATCATGTCGTCCATGGCATGTGCGTCCGACCATCTCGACCATGTCAAAACACAGATGCCGTATGCGGTGACTGTTGCGGCCATCACGGTTGTTGCGGGATTCATCCCCGCCGCGCATGGAGTCAATCCATTCATATCGATAGCCTTTGGCGCGTTCCTTTCATATCTTGTCGTGCGGTTTATCGGTAAAAAAGTGTAATAACGGTTGTATCTGTGACAGGGATGAAAAAATATGATAATCGATAGTTTACAGGACAGGTTTACCATGAACAGAGCAGTTCCCTGTTTTCGGAGTTATAACTTTGTAAAGCTTTAGGAGGGACAACCTTCCCGATTCGATAATAACTTGCACCTATCCTGAAAATATGTTATTTTTACATAATATCTTTAATCAAGAAAATACGGATAAAAAAATATGAAAAACCCCATTACTGTTGGTCTTATCGGATTCGGTACGGTCGGTACCGGTGTGGCGAAAATTCTGCTCGGGAAGGAAAAATCCTATCTCCGGGGCAGGGATTTCGACCTTGAGCTGGTTAAAATCGCCGATCTTGATGTAACGTCCGACCGCGGGGTCAGAGTGCCGGAAGGGATTCTTACCTCGAATGTGGACGACATTCTCGAAAATCCTGACATCGACATCGTCATCGAGCTTATCGGCGGCTATGAGCCTGCGCGGACATTCACGCTCAGGGCTTTTAAAAACGGCAAGGGAGTGGTTACCGCCAATAAAGCGCTTGTTGCAAAATACGGCAGGGAACTGTTCGCCGCAGCCGAAAAGGCAAATGTTTCATACCTTTTCGAGGCTTCGGTCGGCGGGGGAATCCCGATTATCCGCATGCTGATGAACGGTCTCAATGCCAATACGATAGACAGTATTTACGGTATTCTCAACGGGACGACTAATTACATCCTGACCGGTATGGCCCGTGATGGCGCCGATTATAACGAGGTGCTGGCCAGTGCGCAGGAGCTCGGATATGCCGAAGCCGACCCGACTTCGGATGTTTCGGGCGAGGATGCTCTCAACAAGATCGTCATACTGGCCCGCCTGGCTTTTGGCGCCGATCTCGATGTGGATATGGTCTTCCGCGAGGGGATTGAAAATCTGAGCGTCCACGACATCGATTATGCGGTCGAGCTCGGTTATACTCTCAAGCTTCTCGCCATCGCGAAACGTCACCCGGACGGCCGTGTCGAGGTGAGAGTTCATCCGACCTTCGTATCCTCGGACTCGATCATGGCGTATGTCGAGGACGAGTTCAACGCCATTGAAATATCCGGCAGCGCCGTTGGCCGCGAGGTTTTTTACGGCAAAGGGGCGGGCATGATGCCGACCGCTTCCGCCGTTGTATCCGATACTGTCGATATAGCGTCGAGACTGAAAACCAGCTCACCTGTTATGGTTAACAGGTTTGTCAGCGTAAACAACGGTCCCAGGCTGGTAGGGATGGATGAGCTGAAACTCAGGTATTTTCTCCGGTTCACGGCGAAGGATCAGCCCGGTGTGCTTGCTGATATTTCAAAGATTTTCGCCGATAAAAACATCTCGATTGAATCGGTTCTCCAGATCGGTACACCGGATCGTGATTATGTCCCCATCGTCATCATGACCCACGAGGCGCTCGAAGGGGATATGCGGGAGGCGATGAAACAGTTTGAGATGCTTGGCACCATTCAGGGAAAGATACAGTTGATCAGAGTCGAGGATATTTAAATCCGGAGAACATGTATGACCAGGTATCAAGGTGTGATAGACAGATACAGGGATTTTTTACCGGTAACCGATAAAACGCCGTTTATTACCCTGCTCGAGGGTAATACACCGCTCATCCGTGCGAATAATATTCCCCGCGCAATCGGTCTGGATGCCGAGCTCTATCTGAAATACGAGGGGCTCAATCCCACGGGATCGTTCAAGGATCGTGGCATGTGCATGGCGGTTTCAAAAGCTGTCGAGGAAGGCTCGAAGGTTATCATGTGCGCTTCCACGGGGAATACGTCTGCGTCGGCGGCAGCGTTCGCGGCCCGGGCGAATCTCCAGTGCATCGTGCTCGTAGAAGGTGGCGGCATCGCGCTCGGCAAACTCGCGCAGGCGATGATCCAGGGTGCTACGGTAGTCGAGATTGACGGGAATTTCGACAGCGCGCTCAATCTCGTGAGGGAAATTACCGATAACTATCCTATAACCCTTGTCAATTCCCTGAATCCTTTCAGGATCGAGGGGCAGAAAACCGCCTCGTTCGAGATTATCGACTGTCTCGGCAAGGCTCCCGACTACCATTTTCTGCCGGTCGGAAATGCGGGCAACATAACCGCTTACTGGAAAGGATATAAGGAATATCTCGCATCCGGAAAGTGCGACAGGCTCCCCAGAATGATGGGCTGGCAGGCGGAAGGCGCCGCCCCCATCGTCCGCGGCCACCGCGTCGACAAACCTCTGACCATCGCGACCGCGATCAAAATCGGCAATCCGGCTTCATGGAAATTCGCCGAAGCTGCGCGGGATGAGTCGGGCGGGATTATCGACATGGTTACCGACGATGAAATTCTGAAGGCTTATTCTCTTCTGGCCTCGATGGAAGGTATCTTCGTCGAGCCTGCCAGCGCCGCATCGCTTGCCGGTGTTATTAAATTCAGGGAGCGCGGCGGGTTCAGCGGCGGTGAAACCATTGTCTGCACCCTGACAGGGCACGGACTGAAAGACCCGGACAGAGCGGTAAAATACGCCAGTCCGCCGATAAAGGTCAAAGCCAATTTATCCGATGTCATGGGCATTTTAAGGATTGGTTCATAGTTCATAGTTTAGAGTTAATGGTCTATGGTTTATAAACTGTATCGAACGGGTATTAATGCGATCGATTTTCCTCCAACCATAAACCATAAACTATAAACCGGTAAACTTGACATGTACATATAAAAGGAGGTGAACGGAAATGAAAGAATTCAAAAAATCGCTGGAGGACAATTACCTCACTTTTATTACCATCGCTGCAGGCGGTCTCGCTCTTGTCGCGGTTATTGTCTGGGCTATTACGGTCTTTGTGAAAAAAGTAAATAAATAACAATGTTACAGGAGTAAACCGCCAGTGGAAGGTGAGAACAAAAAAGGTTTCGGTTTCGGTACGATTAGCTTTATTCTCGGTATTCTTGTCGTGGTACTGTCCATCATATGGGTGTTTTCCAGGTGCGCGGTTTCAGAGGATGAAGCACCGGCCGAAGACATTACATGGGTAGGATGATATGAAATTCGCTGTTCTTATCGGCGATGGCATGGGTGATTACCCGAGGGAAGAGCTCGGCGGTAAAACCGTCCTCGAAGCAGCCGATACTCCCAACATGGACTGGATTGCATCGAACGGCCGCGGAGGTCTCGCGCAGACCATACCGTCCGGAATGCCCCCCGGCAGTGATGTGGCAAACATGGAGATTCTGGGCTACGATACAACAAAGGAGTTTACCGGAAGAGCGGTATTTGAAGCCCTGAGCATGGGAAAACATCTCAGGAAGGACGATGTGGCTTTCCGGGCAAACCTTGTCACGTTCGAAAGCTCATCCATGAAAGATTACTCCGCGGGTCATATAACGACAGAGGAAGCGGTCGAGCTCATAAAAGAAATCGACCGTTCGCTCGGCTCGGAATCCGTACGGTTCTATCCGGGTGTTTCCTACCGTCACCTCCTGATATGGACCGGCGGAACAGATGCCATGGAAACGACACCACCTCATGATATTCTCGGTCAGGACTATACACAGTTCCTGCCGAAAGGGGAAGGAGCCGATTTCATCCTGTCGCTCATGGAACGGTCAAAGGCTGTTCTTGCCGATACGCTTGTAAACAAAAAACGGAGCGCCACCGGAAAATTTACCGCCGATTCGCTCTGGATGTGGGGTCAGGGCCGCAGGCTTGAAATTGCGACGATTGAAAAAAAGTTCGGACTGAAGGGGGGAGTCATCAGCGCAGTGGACCTGATCAAGGGCATCGGTGTCGCTGCCGGCCTGAAACCTGTTTTTGTTCCGGGTGCGACAGGATACATCGATACCAATTTCCTGGGCAAGGCCGAAGCGGCTTTAAAGATGCTCGAAACCAGGGATTTCGTATATGTCCATGTCGAAGCGCCTGACGAAGCCGGGCATAATGGTGATGTCCCGATGAAAATCAAGGCCATAGAAGATTTCGATCATAAAGTTGTCGGTACCGTTCTGGATACCGTTAAAAACCATAATGATATGGCGCTCCTTGTTACCTGCGATCACCGAACGCCAATTGAAAAACGCACGCATACCCGGGAACCTGTGCCGTTTGCCTATTACGGTCCCGGTGTGGAAAAAGACGGTATGACAGCATTTTCCGAGCGCGCCGCCCAGTCGGGTTCGATCAGTATGATCGAAGGACATAAACTGCTCAATCTTTTCCTTGGAGATTTTATTACTTTATGAAACCGCTCGTTGTTCAGAAATACGGAGGGTCCTCGGTTGCCGATGCCGTGAAGATCAAAAAGGTCGCGGCCAGGGTAATCAGAAAAAAGCAGAGTGGCTATGATGTTGTCGTTGTCGTGTCCGCCATGGGCAAAACGACCGACCGGTTCATTGACCTCGCGCTCGAAGTAACCGATAGTCCCCCCGACCGTGAAATGGACATGCTCATGT
>JAJFUH010000154.1 GCA_021372535.1 bacterium | reverse complement strand
CGGATAATGTGTCTATCGCGGCAAGGTATTCCTGTTCCTTTTTTGTGAGCTCGTCAGCCGCATTGTTTTCATCGATCCTGACTACACCGGGCAGAAAAGACCGGGTATAGTAATAGCGGGTGGCAAGGACGGAAATCAGTATTATCACAGCAACCACAAACACCGGTTTCAGAGGGACAGAGCCCAGCCGAGAAAGAAGACCTCGGATGGTGGAACCGATGTAATCGGCTGCTTCCCGCATGCGGCTGCGGGCAGGGTGTTCCTCCGGCAGTTCCTGAGCGATACGATCCCACAGTGTTTCGGGCGCTGTGTAAACGGGAAGGGACTCTGCTACTCTCCGGATGGCCGAATCGAACTCCGCTTCCTTCCGGCATCCCTCGCATACCTTCATGTGCTCCTCAAGCTCGGGAGTCAACCCCGAATCTTCGTATATTCGTCTGAAATCTTCACAGTTCATTATATATCACCTCCATGTATGGAAGGAGTTTTTCACGAAGACGTGATTTTGCATAAGAGAGTTGTGATTTCGATGTTCCGTCGGAGATACCGAGCATCTCCGCAATTTCATTATGTTTGAAACCCTCGATGATATGCAGGACAAACACCGCCCTGCAGTTGTCGGGAAGTTCTTCGATTTCACGTTCGACGATTAGTTTTACTATTTCAGATGAAACATGAGACGATGGAACCGATGAATATTCTTCCATTTCGTCAAGGCTTTCATTACCGCGTTCTTTTTTTCTTTTACGCATATGCTCGATACAGGTGTTTACGGTTATGCGGTATATCCAGGTGAATACGGAAGAATCGCCTCTGAATTTCTTTATGTTATGGTATATCCTGATGAAAATTTCCTGTGTGGCGTCCTCCGCGTCCTCGGCATTACCGAGCAGCCTGCATGAAGTGGTATATACCCTGTCCTTATACATATCGAACAGCCTCCGGAAAGAATGCTGGTCACCTTCCATGCATTTCCGCACGATATCGAACTGGGTTGAATCGATTGCATGCTCTGCCACAAATTCCTCCTCATATGGTGTACTGTAGATTTGGACGAAGGAATATTCTCAAGGGTTGTAAAAATAATTATTCATAAACGAGCTGAAAGCGCTTGAGTTCACACATTCCCGAAAAACGGCCAGTGAACGGGGAAAAAAGGCTTTTCACGGTGCGCCCTTTCCCTGGTTACTTCCTTTGGGCATGCAAAGGAAGTACCATATAAAAAAAGTGTTCCTAAAAAATGGGGGATGGCCAAGTATGAGTATTATATTGCATATTATTGAATAAATCAGTATCTTACGCACGGTATTTATCCCTATTTTTCCCGGGGAATGATTCTGAAGAAACCAGCCGGAAAAACGGTAACAAGCGGATATCGAACTTTTTGATAATATATCATAATATCCGGAACGGACGATGGAATAATACACGGAGCTTACTATGGCAGAACCGAATTATTACCCTGATGGTGATATACTGCATAAAGAAGTCATGACCGAAATGGAAGAAATCTCGGGATTACTTTCGCTCGATGATATCTATGTCAAACGTCTCAGAAAACCCCAGAAAACGCTCGTGCTTCATCTTCCGGTCATGATGGACAACGGCACGATTGAAATTTTCGATGCATGGCGGGTTCAGCACAATCTTTTCCGCGGACCGTCAAAAGGAGGAATACGGTATCATCCTCAAACGAATCTTGAGAGAACCATCGCTCATGCGGCGCTGATGAGCTGGAAAGCCGCTGTGGTCAATATCCCTTTTGGCGGCGCAAAAGGGGCGGTATGCTGCGATCCAAAGACCATGTCATCCGTGGAGCTGGAAAACCTGACCCGCCGGTACACATGGGAAATTTCACCGATCATCGGTCCCGATAGAGATATCCCTGCACCGGAAGTTGGAACCGATTCCACGACCATGGCGCAGATCATGGATGGTTACAGCATTTTTGCAGGGTATTCGGTGCCGAACGTAGTGACCGGGAAGCCGATTTCGGTCGGGGGAACCGAGGGCAGACGGGATGCGGTTGCACGCGGTCTCATGCATGTTTTGAAAGAGGTTGCCCGTAACCGTCAGATTTATCTCTTCAATTCGACCGCTGCGATTCAGGGCTTCGGAAGGGTTGGACGGAGCATAGCCCGATACCTGAACGAGGCGGGATGTAAAATAATTGCGCTTTCCGATTCAAAAGGCGGCATATATTGCGAAGATGGAATAAAT
>JAJFUH010000153.1 GCA_021372535.1 bacterium | reverse complement strand
TTTCAGGGAATAATCGGATATATTCGGATATTCATGACAGGGAGGCAGGTATGGCGGAGAAAAAAATGCCGGATTCAGTCAAGATACTGCGTGTCGGTGTTCTCGGGACGGGGCCGTTCTCATTTTACGGCACTTTCAATCATGTCATCAATAATACTTTTCGGGATTTCAACAATCTCTTCATGCGGATAACCCATATCTGGGGCGATGATTACTCGAAAAACTACAAGGGTTCCCCGGAATATGTGAAAAAAATGCTCGATTTCTGGAACGACGAGAACCATTCTCCCCGCGGAATTGCGCAGCAGTGCGGAATCCCCAATGTCTGCAAGGATTTTCATGAAATGGTGGGTGAAGTCGACGCCGTCATGATCATGGATTTCGACAGGGCGTATGAACTCGCCGAGCCGTTCCTGAAAAGAGGTCTGCCCATCTATATCTGTTCACCCGTGGCAGTGAGCGTTCCCGAATGCGAAAAGCTGCTCGATCTCGCGGAACAACACGGAGCCGCAGTTTATACCGGCGCATACAGCCAGTGCCTGTTTGAAAATGTTCTGCGGTATGACCGTATCCAGCGCGACAATATCGCCTCGTTTTTCGCATCGACATCGTTTGCGTTCTATACGTCCTATGCCCCCGACGGCCTCGATCCTGTCTACCGCCTCATCGGCCCCGGAGTCAGAAAGGTCGCGCTCCACGGGTGGAATGGCTCGGAAGGGTACGATCCGACCGGAATCCCCGCATCGAGAATCAACCTCGAATACGAGCCGAGGGGGAATAATCCGCCCATCCAGGGAGTACTGACTCTCGGGGGATTCAGCAAATCGACGGAATGGTACAAGGTATACTACCAGGACCATACGGTCTTGGAGGGTGTCACAAATACCAACTGGGGTAAATACGAGGGGACGCTGCAGGGTATAATCATGGACATTCAGGAAGTGTTCGTGACCAATAAATCGCTCGAAACCCGCGACGATATCCTCAACAGGCTGAAAGTCATCATCGCCGCATACAAATCAGCCCGTGAGGGAAACAGACCTGTCACACCGGACGAGGTAGGCGATTACCGTCTCCCGACAGTCCGTATCGAAAAGTGGGATGTGATACCGTGATCTGAGAACCGTACAGATAATCAGAGGTACCGTTAAGAGTTTCCTTGCCGGCCGCCTTTGGAAACATAGAGAGTAAGAATCTGCGCCATCTCTTCAAGAACGGCAATGTCCCGATCCGAGAACGCATCGGGTTTGTGGCTGCTGACCGCCAACGTACCCTGTAAGAAAGGGACATCTATGACGGAACGTATGGTATCGTAAAACAATTTTTCGATATTTACAAGCTCGCCATAGGTATCCACCGTATAGAGGTCCCTCCGGTAGGCAGTTTTACCTTCACGCCAGATTTGAACAATAACCTTTTCCCCTGTCTCCGATGCATTGATGGTCAACATCCGTTTCCCGACGAAATCATATGAATATATTTCCGGTGGTTCATGTGCCGTATCTATTATATTGATCCCGCAGTTGCGGAATGGCACTCCCAGATTTTCAAGACCATCCCTGACAATCTGAAGAACCTGACGGATATCTGCCGTTTGGGGTAAATTCATTATTTTTTCACGTATGTTCTGCAGAACATGCTTTTGTAACTCGATGAATTTTCGCTCGGTTACATCTCTCGAAATCCCCTGAAAACCGATGGGGTCATCACCGTTCTTTAACAGGGTGGCGTTGATTTCGAAATATTTCACGGAACCATCTTTGACTATCACATCACAGGGAAAATCCCGTAAAGGTTCCCCTGTTCTCAAGAGCCGACGGAAAGACTGAAAAAGCTTTTTTCCTGATTCTTTTGTCGTGTAATCCCTGAAATTCATTCCCACCAATTCAGCCATGGAGAAACCGGTAAGACGCTCCGCCGCCCTGTTGACGCTGGTGAAATTTCCTTTTAAATCGAGGGTACAGGCAAAATCGGCAGAATCTTCTACAATATCCCGGTACCGTTCTTCAACGTTTTTAATAACCTCTTTTGACTGTTTGCGTTCGGTTATGTCTGTCGATATGATCTGTACTTCGGTACAGGCAGAATCGGCAGCCGACACTGTGCTGTAATTTGTCAAAAACCATTTTTCCCCAGCCGGCAGATCGATTTTGTCCTCATAGTTTTGCGGATAAGCAGAAAGAACAGCCTGGTTGATCCGTTCCATAATGATATCACCCCATTGCTGCCCGAATACTTCGTGTACAGGCCTCCCGATTACTTCATCGGCGCGTTTTTGTAAGTCTTCGCGCCACCTGTTATTCATGAGCAGAATCGTACCCTCCGTATCAATATAACCGATTCCGATACCGGCATTTTCCATCAGAAGGCGATATCTCTCCTCGCTTTTCCGCAGTTTCATCTCCACCCGTTTCTGTTCGGTTATATCTTTGATAAGAGCGACAATACCCGTGATTTCTCCTCTTTCGCTCTTGAGCGGATTACAGGTGACCGCCAGATTTCTGTCACCAATATCAGGATAGGACATATTCATCTCAAAATTGACCGTCACATCATGCAGGCAGAGGTCAAATTTCTGTTTTAGAAATTTGTCATAAACATCTTTTCCCAGAATTTCATGGACATGCTGGCCGACAATTCGTTCATGATTCATATTGTGATAATTCAAAAAAACCGTGTTTGCGAACAGATAACGATAATTTTTATCGACAGCGATGATCAAATCATCGACGCTTTCGACAGCCCTTTTATATTCAAGGAGTTTACGTTCCGTATCGTGTTTATAAAAAGCCACGGCAAGTGTGGTCTCCAGAGTTTCTATGGTGAACGGCTTGACGATGTATCCAAAGAGCCCGTCGATTCTGGCGCGGCGGAGCATATTTTTATCCGAATATGCCGTTATAACGACCACAGGAATTTCAAAACGGTCGAAAATCGTCTTCGCAGCTTCGATACCGTCAATTCCCCTGCCAAGCACGATATCCATGAGAACAAGATCGGGACGGGCCGTTTCGGCATAACGAACGGCATCTTCTCCTGTCGTCACCAGTCCGGCAATGACATATCCCAGACGTTTCAGCATTCCGGAAATATCTTCCGCAATGATGATCTCGTCTTCCACGATCAGAATTTTTTTCTTTACCATAGCAAAATTCCGTTCGGAGATACCATAAAGAGATTCTCAACTTCCTGTTTTGCACATAATACCAAAAAAATAATATAAAAGTGTGACTTTTTTAATCCAATCAGTTCATAATACTCAATATTTCATAAAATAATTCGATGGGTCAGTTACGTCAAAAATATTCCGGTAATCCGGGCAGACACAAGGATAATCGAGATTTATCAGCATGTAGTGGAAAGAATTTTACCACGGGGACACAGATAACACGGAGTTTATTATCACATAGGGCAAAAAAAAGAACCCGGATAACCTCCCAGGCTCATGTTCATATTCTGGTAGCGGCGCAGGGATTCGAACCCCGGACACGTGGATTATGATTCCACTGCTCTAACCAGCTGAGCTACGCCGCCATCGGACTGAAAATATAACGAATCGGCATATTTTCAGCAAGTATAAAATAGCGGAATATCCGTCATTGACCGGCACTATTCGAATATATTTCCCTGTACTGTCCCCCCGAACGGGATTCCCAGATGCCTGTAAGCCTCCTGGCTTACCATTCTCCCCCGCTTGGTTCGCATGAGGAACCCGATTTTGAGAAGATAGGGCTCCACAAGCTCCTCGAGGGTATCAACCTCTTCGGACAGCGTTGCGGCAACGGCATCGATCCCGACCGGCCCGCCGTTATAGTAGTTGATGATAACTTTGAGGAACGAGCGGTCGAGCTCGTCGAGACCTCTATGGTCAATGCCCTCCATGGTGAGCGACTTTTCCGCAATGCCGGCATTGATATGGCCATCGGCTTTCACGAGTGCGTAATCACGGACTCTTCGCAGGAGGCGGTTTGCAATCCGCGGCGTTCCCCGTGACCGGTCGGCGATTATATGGGATCCCTCATCGTCGATTTCAACCTGCAGAATCCGTGCAGAGCGGATTATAATCAGTTGAATCTCAGCGGGCGGGTAAAAATCGAGATGATAGGATATGCCGAAACGATCCCGGAGCGGCGCCGACAAAAGCCCGACACGGGTGGTCGCGCCGATGAGGGTAAACCGTTTCAGCGGTACATTGATAATCTTTGAGAACGGCCCTTTATCGACAATAAAATCCACCCTGAAATCCTCCATCGCAGGGTAGATGAATTCCTCCACCGTCTTGGGAAGCCGGTGAATCTCATCGATAAAAAGGATATCGGATTTTTCGAGGTTGGTGAGTATCCCCATGAGATCGGCTATCCTCGTCAGCGACGGTCCCGATGAGGTGACGAGCCGGGCATCTTTTTCCTTCGCGATGATGTGCGCAAGCGTGGTTTTACCGAGTCCCGGAGGCCCGTAGAGGATAAGGTGCTCATGAGGCTCGCTTCGTCTGTTCGAGGCTTCGATGGAAATGGCGAGTTTATCGATGATATTCTGCTGCCCGATATATTCATCGATGGTTTTGGGCCGGAGACTCCAGGTAAAATCCTCTTCCTCAGGGGATACCGGCGCACCGGTAACCAGCCTCTCTCGTGTCATGATCTCTACCCCGCATCATGTAAAAAAAGTACCGGAAGAACAAACGCCGGTAAATGTATATTTCAACAAATCAGTTTTGCGTCCCGACCTGACGTTTGAATATTTCCTGAATGAGCTCTTCGGCGGCTGTAATATCCGGATGGGTCTTGACAGTCTGGATAACAAGCTGTTCGGCTTCCTGCTGATTATATTGAAGCTGCATAAGAATATCCACGGCATCACGCTGAAATTCCTCTTCCATCCCGCCTGTCACGGCGGCTGCGAGAACTTCTTCTTCCCTGAGCAGCGCGAACCGCGCGGCTTTCCCCTTGAGCTCGACGATTATCTTCTGTGCGGTTTTTCCGCCGATTTCCGGGAGTTTCTTCAGGGCAGCCACATCATCCAGCTCGATAGCGCGGGCCATGTCCTTGACCGGTATTGTCAGGGTACGGAGAGCTCTTTTAACGCCGAGCCCCTGAACAGTGGTCAGCATCAGGAAAAAGTCGAGGTCGGTCTTGTTGGGAAATCCGACAATACGGGGAAATAGATTTCCCAGCCCGGGATTCCCCTCGACATAGGAAAAGGTGTGAAAAACGACTTCCTGTCCCACTTTGCCGGATGCGATGAGACGATCCGCGACAGCCTGGGTAATGTATATGCCATACGTAATCCCTTGAATTTCAAGGAGCGCCAGGTCTTTCTCGACACCGGAGAGTATTCCGCGCATCATGACAATCACAATACACCGCCATGGGATACGACATTGAGATGACAAAGAGCGGCAGCAAGGGCATCGGTAACATCGACCGGTCCCTTGATCACATCACAGCGCAGGACACGGCATATCATGCGGGCAATCTGATCTTTCGATGCCCGCCCGGCCCCGGTCAGAGATTTTTTTATCCGTGTGGCGGAATATGAAACCACGGGGATACCGGCATTCCCTGCGGCAAGAAACAAAACGCCACGTGCATGTCCCATGATCACTGCGGTTTTCGGATGGTTATAATGGGAGTAGATATCCTCGACAGATACCACATCGGGGTGCAGATCATCTATGACATTTTTCATTCCGTTGAATAAATCGAGAAGTCTCCGTTCAAGCGGATGTGATGGTTTGCTCCGTATCACGCCTGCCTCGACCAGCACCGGAACACCCGAACTGTCAACAACAAGACCGTAACCTGTCACCTGAAGCCCGGGATCCACACCGAGAACTCTCATGATCGGTTATTCTTCTTCCAGCACTTCAATATCGATATCGAAATTCGACCAGACCTTCTGAACATCTTCGTTTTCTTCAATGCCTTCCATGAGTTTCATAAGCGTTCTGGCATCTTTCCCCTCGACCTTGATAACCGACTGGGGAACCTTGGCAATTTCGGCGTTGATGTATTTTATTCCTTTGGAATCGAAATATGCCAGCACGGAGGGGAATTTTTTCGGCGCGCATGTCACCTCATATTCATCTTCATCCGAGCTCATATCATCGGCTCCGGACTCGATAACATGCTCCATGAGCGTGTCCTCATCGATGGAACTCCGGTCGAAAGTGAGAACACCTTTGGCGTCGAACATCCACGATACTGCGCCATTTTCCGCAAGAGAACCGTTGAATTTACTGAAAAGATGACGGATTTCGGAAACCGTTCTCTGCTTGTTATCAGTCACACATTCAATAAGAATGGCAACTCCGCCGGGTCCGTATCCCTCGTAATTTACCTCTTCGTAATTGACACCGGGGAGTTCTCCGGTGCCCCTCTGGATGGCTCTTTTAATATTTTCATGCGGCATGTTGGCAGCCTTGGCGGCTGCAATGGCTGTTCTTAACCGGGGATTCGCATCATCATCACCGCCGCCGTCACGGGCGGCTAACTGAATTTCTTTAATAATGGTTGTAAAAATCTTCCCTCTTTTGGCATCCTGTGCGCCCTTTTTACGGCGTATGGTTGCCCACTTGGAATGACCGGACATGATCGTGTACTCCTGTCTATGCAACAGCTGCTGTTTTTTTCAAGACTCTGTACAACACACGTTTTATCTGCGTACAGAATCAGCTTCTGAACAACGGGGAAAGCGCCTGATCAGTTTAACGGAGGATGAAGAGTACGCGAGATAATCTGGTTCATGGCATACCGCCCTGATGTCGTGCGTTTACTGGATTCAGGGTACAATGGAATACCGGCGGGGCGTTTACATGCCCCGCCAGAAAATATAATTTCAATCATTCCTGTTCCGCTTTTGTTGCTTCGATTATCTTCTGCGAAATATCGGGCGGAACCATTTCGTAGTGCGAAAAAGACCGTGAATATGCCCCTCGGCCCTGGGTGAGCGACCGGAGATGCGTGGCATACATATAGAGCTCGGCGAGAGGAACCTGCCCCTTTATAACCTGAAAGATTCCGGATGGCTCCATGCCCATGATTTTCCCGCGCCGTGACGAGAGGTCGCCCATCACATCACCTGTATAAATATCAGGAACTTTAACTTCTATATTATAAATCGGTTCCAGAAGTATCGGTCGTGCTTTAAGGAAACATTCCTTGAAGCACATCGAGGATGCCATCTTGAAGGCGAGTTCCGATGAGTCGACCGTATGGAACGAACCGTAATAAAGACTGACCTTCACATCGATCACTTTACAGTGAGACAGCGGACCCCGCTCCATGGCCTCGACAATTCCCTTTTCCACAGCAGGAATAAACCGCGAGGGAATGACACCGCCCTTGATTTCATCCGCAAATTCGAATCCCGCCCCACGGGGCAGAGGTTCCATACGGAAATAAACCTCGCCGTACTGGCCGCGGCCGCCGGTCTGTTTCTTGTAACGGTATTTCTCATCCGATTTGCCGGTAATGGTCTCCCTGTAGGGGATTTTTGGTTCCCGTAATTCGACTTCAACCCCGAATTTCCTTTTGAACCGGTCGACGATGACATCGATATGAACACCGCCCAGACCTTCGAGAATAATCTGTTTTAATTCAGCATTGGGAGAAACCTTGAAGGACGGATCCTCGTCACGGAGTTTTGAAAGCCCCTGTGATACCTTGTCTTCGTCTCCCTTTGTTTTCGGATAGACCGCGACATCCATGACCGGTTCGGGGAATGCGAGGGCCGGAAGCGTAAGCTGCATCTGCTTGGTGCAAAGCGTATCACCCGTCTTGGTTCCCCTCATCTTGACAAACGTGCCAATATCACCGGCATTGACGGAGGTCAAATCGGTCCGCTCGTTTCCTATAAGCGTAAACATGGAAGTGGGTTTTTCTGTAGTGCTGTGATTCGCATTATACAGCTCATCACCCGTTTTATATGAGCCGGAAAATACACGAAACAGAGAAAGCTCACCGACGTGCTGCTCGATAACAGTCTTGAAAACCCGAACGGCAAGAGGAGCATTGACCGATGGTTTGAGCTCAATCGTATCATTTCCGGATTTATTGGCGGTAATGTTTGGCATTTCCTCCGGAGAGGGTGCGCTTTCAACGATCAGTTTAAGAAGGAGATCGACCCCGACATTGGAATAGCCATCGGTAAACACGACAGGATAGAGGGTCTTTTCGAGGATCGCCTTTTTGACACCGATAATTACTTCTTCGGGAGTCAGTCCTGATTCAAAAAATTTCTCCATGAGTGAATCATCACTCTCAGCGGCAGCCTCGATGAGTTTTTCGTGGAACTCTTCGGCCTTTGCTTTCAGATTCCCGGAAATATCACCGGCAGCGCCTTTACCGTCGCCATCGAGTTTATAGGTATATTCTTTCATGCCGACAATATCGATAATCCTGTTGAACCCGACACCCGGATTGATGGGTATCTGGGTAGGAAGCGCCCTGATGCCGAAACGGTCCTGAATGGACTTGAGAACATCTTCCACTTTTGCATTTTCCTTACCGCAACGGTTTACAACGATAATCCTTGGCTTATCACCGTTCTCACACAGTTCCCATGCGTTTTCGGTTCCGACCTCGAGGCCGGTCAGGGCATCTATGACAAGGAGCGCGGTATCAGCAGCGCTGAGCCCGCAAATGACCTCACCTACAAAATCGGCATATCCGGGGGTATCGAGTATATTGACTTTACAGTCATTCCATTCAGCCTGCATAAGGGAGGTACTTATTGATATCTGACGTTTTGTTTCATCTTCCAGATAGTCGGATTTTGTCGTTCCGTTTTCGACTTTTCCCATCCTGCCTACAGCACCGGTTGTGAAAAGAGCTGCCTCGGAAAGCGTGGTTTTACCGGAAGATCCATGACCAAGCAAGACGACATTACGGATGTTTTTTGTTTCGTATACTTTCACCTGATTCCCCCGTTGTATACCGATTAAAATTTTATTGTCCCCGACATAAAAATCATGCCATAGAATATTTTATCAAATTTACTATTATCCAACCGACAAGTCAAGCTACACTTATAAACAATCCTCAATAAAATAAAAATGGAACCGGGATTAACGGGATACATGGATTAAATGGGAATATAAAACTGAAGAATTGCGGGGATTACAGCGGATTATAACAATGCACCGACGAATAAATAATGATACCAACATCAGGAATAGATGCCGAAACAAGCTATGTATGACGTTATCCGGCATCGAAATGCCGGACGATCGCTGAAAAGTGAGACTCTTGCGCTCTTTCAATCCGGGCGCCGGAAACACTTTTCGGTGAAAGCCCCGGGATTATTTATAAACACTTTTACCGCGGAGACACGGAGTAACGTATTGTTCGAAATCTTTGAAATGATGAGGGTATTGTACGGTATTACCCTCATTCTCTGTCCCTCTCCCGTAAACAGGAGAGGGAAGAAAATCATTATATCAGGCCTGTGGGCATGTTACGAATAAATATTATGTGTTTCTATTCATCGTCGACGGGTTTATAATCCAGCTCCGGCAGCGGATTTATAATCGACGATACGATGTTCGTGAGATGCCGGGCAATACGTTTCATATACCGTGCGCCGAGGGCAAGAACGACAGCCTGACGGGCATTGTAATCGGAATTTATGACCTGATCGATTATTTCCTCACACCGTTTCGATATGTTATATCCGGTGTTTATCGCCTGAATTGCAATGTCTTTATCAGAATTTCTGAATGCAATCGAAACATTCTTGAAAAGCTCAAGGAGATCGTTGCCCGTGACTTCAAACAGTTTTTTAAACAGTCCGCTGTCATCGTTACAATCTTTGATGATATCTCTCAGCTCAAACAGATTTTTCACATAATCACCGAGACGTTCGGCGTCTTTCACGATACTTATCAACGAAAGGCTGGCGCCGATGTTGCTTGACGGATTCATTGAAAGATGAATAAGTATCTGTTTGCGAATCTCACGTTCAGTAAGGTTTATGCTCTGATCTTTTTCGTATATTTTTTCACTGCATTTTCTGCCTTTACTGTTTTTTGTGAGGACTTTAAACGCATATTCGAGCATTTCCTCGGACCGGTCAAGCATCGTTAAAAATTCATCCACAACCCTCTGGGAAAAAGCCTGTCCGGACCATATCTGCATCAACTGCTTAAACATCAGTCACCTTCCTATTCAAACAATGCGAATACAATGGGCACAACGTGCAATAATATATAGATAACAAGAAAAATAATAAAATGCTTTTTTGATTTTGCCACAAAATGGGCAATTGTTTTTGCGAACCAGATGGGAACGAATCTCATGGGGAATATTATCATTATTCCGAATATATTAAACAGCAGGTGTGAAAACGCCACAGCCATCGAAGCTTCCATGCCGAAGGTGAGCGCGGCAAGAATTGCGGTAATCGTTGTTCCGACATTGGCGCCGAGAGTGTAAGGGAAAATCTGCTGGATATTCAATAAACCCGCGCCGACAAGCGGTACGACGATTGAAGTGGTTATGGAACTGGACTGTACGGTCGCCGTGAACAGCATGCCGAAAAGAAGACTGATGAGTGCATTTCTGAAAAGATATCTGTTGAGGACAGCCTCAACCTTTTCCATAACGATGCCCCTCATATTCTCAACTATCTTCTTCATGGAGAAAAAGAGGAAAAGCAGGGCAACAACAAGAAGGACATAGTGATTGCCTATTAACCGTGCAACAGTATGCGCCACCGGCTCGACAACATACTTCAGGGGGCTGACAAATTTAAACCCTCCCGCTCCCTCAAACACTCTCGTGAGGAACAATGAGGATTTATAAAGGATACCGGTATACAACTCGACAGGAAAGAGAATCAGCACTGCTAAAATATTAAAGATATCATGAACGATGGAACCGCCGAACGCCCGCTCGAACTCTGTTTTACGGCCGATATAACCGAAAGACACAATCGTGTTGGTGACTGTGGTTCCGATATTGGCCCCCATGATAATCGGAATTGCGTTCTGCAGCTGGAGAGTGCCTCCGGCAACCATGGCAACAACAATCGATGTCGTCGTGGAAGAACTCTGGATAATACTTGTTGTTACTATGCCAATGATAAGGCCGAGGAAAGGATTGGATGTGGTGTGCGCCATTAGAGGCTGTAAGGTATCCTTTGAGGCTTTAAATGAAATCCCCATCATTTCTATGCTTAACAAAAAGCAATAGACAAAAAAGAACACCTTCATAAATTCAAAAGCTGTGATAAGATTGCCCGGAAGGAGGCCGGTTTTATTCTTCAGCATATTACTCCGTATCCAATCGTTGTAAAAAACTCCTCATGATTTTTTCCGCAGGAGAACGCAATACGGAAATCCCCACAGCAGAAAGCATATGTGCATTGAATAAACCATGAGCCGGTCAATAATTATTTGGACTGGATGTCGAGCATGGAACAGAAAACTGGATGAAAGGAATTTATGGTGCCGAAGGGGGGATTTGAACCCCCACAGGCTTGCGCCCGCCGGTCCCTGAAACCGGTGCGTCTACCAATTCCACCACTTCGGCACCTGAATGCAAACAGTGTGTAAATATACTATAATATTATTACCCAGACAACAGAAAAGTTTTCAGTAACAGGCAGTATCGTATACTACTTCACCAAATCCTGACGCGGGGGTGCAAAAAAATCAAGGAGTACCGATGGCTCTTCCATGGTCCACGCATTATGCTCAACACCTATGGGTGCATAATAAAAATCCCCGGGTAACAGTGTCCGATTTTTCCCGCCGACCATAAAACCCATTTTTCCGCTCACGAGATATCCGAGCTGCTCCTGTTTATCATGCGAATGAACCGGGAACGCCTTATTCGGCGGAAAATGGTACAAAATGACCTGGATATTGTCCGCGGTATAGATTACACGGCGGATATCGCCCTCCACAATCTCGGTTTCGAGGTCGGTTTCATTAAAGAAATTTTTAATTTTTTCTGGATCCATTCCAATCTCCTCGCGGGGCGCAAAATATATTTGTGTAGCCCCTTTTATAACTCACATGTCAAATAATACAACCAAACCGTTAAGCCACAACCATCTTATTTACAGCCCTCATGATTAGTCTGTCATAAAGGCGGTTCGGATATCCTGACCGTTTCGCCCGAATCGGCAGACCGGTGAATGGCATCGAGAACAGCGGTCGACCTCCAGCCGTCATACGCAGAAACAACCGGTTTCCTGTCCTCCAGAATATCGTCGATAAAACTGTTGATACAGGAGGGGAAAGCGCCGACCCATCGGTCAAAAACCTTGTAATTCAAAAGCGAACGGGGCCACTTGAACGCTTCGGGAGTCGACATTTCGATAGCCTCAGTTTTACGGTCGAGATGAATATGACCGTGCTCCCCGACAACCTCCATGAACGAATCGGGCATGGCCGGATGGGTATCGGGATATATCCATGTCGATTCAAAGGTCGCAAATCCGCCCCGCGAGAATTTCACAAGGCCCTGCATGGCATCATAGGTGTCCCAGCCGAATTTCTGTTTGAGTACCCGCTTGATACCGTAACCCTTGGCCTCGACAGGATCGTCATTGAACCACCAGGTCATGAGATCGATATCATGGCCGGATAGAAACCACATCGGCGAGCTGTCTTTCGACCACGGTATCATTTTCGTAGGAACCTGAATAGGATTGTTCTTACGGGCGTATCCCATGATACAATCGCCGATCTGGCCCTCATGGATCATGTTATAGGTGGCGTTGTACGGCGCAAGCCAGCGGTGATTGTACGAAACCTGGAGCTTGAGACCGGTATCCCTGACCTTGCGGACGATGGCAGCAGCTTCCTGTTCGCTCGTTGTCAGGGGTTTTTCCACATGAACATGAATCCCGGCTTCGAGGCATGCCATGACAGGCTTGAAATGAGCCCAGTCAGGGGTGGCAATGTATACGGCGTCGGGTTTCTCGGCGGCGATCATCGTTTCATAGTCGGTGTACGATTTTTCGAATCCCAGTTCGGCTTTCGCAGTCTCGAGATTTTCCGGTTTCAGGTCGGCGGCGGCGGTCAGTTTTATCGACTGATTTCGTGAAAGGGCGCGCCCGACGCTTTTCCCCATGATTCCGAGACCGATGATATTGACTTTCAACTGCATGGTATTCTCCTTCTGATTCAACACATTACCATCTCTGCAACCGCAGAAATCCGATTCATTACACGCTCTTCTGTCACCAGAGATACTTCCTGATTGCCGAGTACCAGAGGTAATACCCCTTCCCGTTGAGATGGAGCCCGTCCTCCGAAAGCTCGCCTTTCATTTTACCGTTCCCGCCCTTGAACAGAGGGACAAGATCGACCCATGTCACATTTTTCTCAGCCGCGAGTTTCTTCAGCTCTTCATTGAGCGGATCGATATTTTCATTTTTATAAGTTGGCGCAAACTGTTCATCGGTTGGGAGCACGCTCTGGAGATAAACGGTTGTCTGAGGGCTCTGTTTTTTGATGGTATCGAGAACCTCGGCGATTTTATCACAGACCTGGGCCACGGTTTTTCCACGGGCGAGGTCGTTTGTCCCTATCATGAGAAATATTTTTTCCGGTTTCCCCTCGGTTACCTCATCGAGCCGTGCAAGAACTCCCCATGCGGTATCCCCGCCGATTCCGCGGTTGGTCACCCGCTCGATGCCGGTCAGCTCGCGCCATTCACACCCATCGGTGATACTGTCCCCGAGAAAGCATAGTTCGCGTTCGGGATTCGGAAGCCGTCGGAACTGGTCGGTACGATGCTGCCAATACGCCCCGAACGATGTAAAACTGTCAACTTTCTGCGCTCCAACACCCGATGTGAACAGAAACAGAGCGGACAACCACATGACGATCATCTTACGAACCATGAAAAACCTCCCAGTGTTTAAAAAAAGCACAGTTGTTACATTTTAACGTATAAATACAAAGTTCCAGTTTACACATCATGTTTGATAGAATAACATTCACCGGACGGATACAACAACCGGATTGTTGTAAGAACGGGCAAGTCCACGCACATACTCTTCCAGCGCTGCAAACGATGAAGGCTGCGAGGCGCTGTTCCGATACCAGACTGCAACGCTCCGGTAGCGGGCGATGCCGCGGGAATCAGGTTTGAGTTTCAGAAAATAACCGTCCCCGGTTTCGGCTATACCCCGAGCATCGGCGGGATTCCAGATAAAAGCCGTCCCAATGGTGCCGTATTCCCCGACCGGCATGCCATACGTAAGAAAATAGCCGCTCTTCTCATCCTTTATAAACCGTCCCCCATCGATTTTCTCCATTCCCGGTGCAATGAACACGTTATCAGGAAGCTCCCCTGAACCGGATGAAACAACGAGCGTCACATCGTTTTCATGCCGACCGGCATACAGGACATAATAGGCTTCGCACTTTTTCACATTGTTGTGCCGGACCGCAACAGTCGCCATAGTACATACCGTCCCTTTTCCGGTTGCGTTATGGACAAACGTGAGCGGAGAATTCTCTCTTGCATCATACAATGTATCGGACACCGCGCCATTGATCATGACCAGGCCGCCAAGCCCGGGTTTCGCACCCACGAGATACGGGTCGAGCCCCCAGAACTGTTCATGGTGGTATGAAGCCTGAGGAATATCATGCAGCCGCAGATGGGGATAGGTTTTCGCAAAAAAATCCACGATCCCGCCGTAGGACCGGTATGCAATGACCTCGTTCTCCCATGCAACATTATTTTCGATCCAGTACCACCTGGCAAACGACTGCGTTCTTGCAGGATAACCCGTTGTGTCAGAACCGGATGGATTGTACCACAGCTCGACCGTTTTGCGTTCACGCGGCCCGAGGTCAACGAGAAAAACTATTCCCTCGCGTCCCGGATTACCGGGCAGCACCGCTGTCTGAGAAGGGATATCGAGCGGCTCGAATAACCCGGCGGGATGCTTGACCCGGTAAAAAGCGCGGTTAAAATCGGGCGCCTTTTTCAGGACATCATCGAGCGCCAGAATCACCGGTTCGGCGGGACGGTTCATGTCAAGCGGATTCGATATGGCGATGTCGAGTTTTTTCGCGAAAGCGATCGGTTTTTCCGTATCCTGCTGAGCACAGGCATTGTCGCATATTCCGTGCAGAAACAGGAACACGGTAATAACGGCGGGTACGATTAAAAATTGTTTCGTTTGTGTTTTCATTTCAGTACTCCGGAATATCCCTGAGAATTCCCGCTTTATCTGCATAATTGAGATAGAACAGCATGCCGCGAAGCGGATATGAGAGCGCTCCCTCGCCGTAAACCCCGAAATTACGGCTTTTAAGCTGGCTCATGATGAGAGGGTACGGAGCATCGAGATACTTCGTGTCCCCCGTAAAGAGATAGCCGTAATGAAAACCGCCCCACTGCATGCTCGTATACCCGGACCGGTAATCCGGATGGGTTATATAGATGAATTCGCCATCGGGAAAGCGGAGGTCGTCGAGCGTCGAATCGATGCACCGCATGAGAATTTCCCGTGCTTCACCATCGCCGGTAAGCGCATGGTAGCGTCCGAGCGCTTCCATGACGATGGTGTTGTGGAGCGGCGCGGCGGCAACATAGGGCCCGATGGTTATGGGAAACGAACCATTTTCGAGCTGGATTTCCTTCAATCCCTTCACAATCCTGCGGGCGCCTTCCAGATAACGGTTATCGCCTGTTTCGTCATACATGACCGTACAGATAAGGAGCGGCCAGCCGAGATTGCGTGCGCCGTTCCATTTCGCGTTGTACGGCGGCAGAATCCAGCCTGCATCGATTGCCCGGAGAATATGGTCCGCCATGCCGACCGCAAGGTCATAATACCGTTTTTCGCCGGTGAGATGGTAGGTCATGAGGAGACCCTCGACCCATTCGTGGTTGGGAGCGACACTCGTACCCATGATGGCCTCGGCATTGTACTGCACATGATTGGGCCCGTGGATGCGGATACCGCCGATCTCGACCGGCGTTTTCGTGGAAAAGTGAACAATATCGATATCGGCGGAATGAAGCGCCGAGGATCGGGCGCGTGTCCAGTACCGGCACTCGCCGTCCCGCAGAAAGAGAAGGTACGAGACCCACGGGACATCGAAGGCGTTGTTCTGCCAGAAATTACCCCGCTCGCCGCTGCCGGAGCCTCTCGTATCGCCATAATCGATCATTCCGATGCCGACGCCGCCTTCATACGCGATAAAACCCGTGCGGAGCGACCGCTCGATCATCGGATACTTTTGCGGACTGTACGGGAAAATATCACCCAGACACCCGCTTTCGATGTGACGGGGACTCCAGGGAATCATCGGCGCCTGCCACGAGAAGCACAGCTCGCGCGATCCCGCTTTACGGGCATCTCCCTCGTGGAAGTACATGAGCATTGTGTGAGTCTTGCTCCAGCCCTGGTGAAACGAAAGGGGTGAGGATTCCCCTGCCGGATACAGATCGACAACGACACTGTCGGGATATGCACGAATTTTTTTCGGGAAGTTCTGGCTCATGTCACGGATCGAGACGGTCAGGCCGCGGCTGCCGTCCGAGGAATCGACCCACCACCGTGACCGGGCCTCGCTTTCATACCCCATCCCGGTAATCTCGGAGCCATCCCTCCGGTACATGACAGCGCCACCGAAAACACCGAAATAGTCATGGCTGCCGGAATAGATGCTGAACGGCTCATCGAAATCCCAGAATTTGTCGATCTTGTACTCGGATGTCGCGCCTCTGAAACGCCCGGACTCCCCCGGCAGCGTGGTAACGAGGCTGATCGACACCACATCGACCGAATCGGGCTGCTCACGGTTCGTGAATCCGTATTCAACCTCGCACCACGGTTTCCCGGCATAAAAATACACCCGGCATGTGTAATCGAACAGCGTCTTTCCGTTTTCAGCGCGGTGAACTCCCTCGGCGCGAACTATCGCACGGAGCGGTCCCGCTTCCTCGATGGACAGGGATGCGGATGTATCGTGCGCGGTGTCATATACCGCCCCATCATCCGTTATAATTCTGAATCCTTCGGGACAGAAAGGTGCAGACAGTGTTTTCCCGTTGAGCTCGATGCTGTCGAACAAGCGGAATCCCTTGCCGGACAGGGCAATCCTGAGAGGCCCGGTATCGACCCGGACAGTCCCTTTTTCCATACGCGCCGTCACATGTCCACCCTCTCCGGCAGTGATTTTCTTTCCTCCCCAGACCATGCGCCAGGTATCGACCGTCTGGGGTTTCATGTCAGCCATGAAAAGGACATGCGCCCATCGTATGCTCCCATCCGGCCATGTTGCCAGCACCTTCGTCTGCACCGGGACAGGCGAGCCATCCGGAGCGTAAATTCCGATTGTCTCCGTATCCTTCAGCTCACCCCGTGAGAACGGGAAACCGAGATCGACCGGCCATGATTTTCGGGCAAGACCGGCCGGCTCCTCGATACGTATCGTTGTTTCACCGGCGAATACCTGACCGTAAACGACCACCATTATCGCCAGACAGTAAGGATACAGGCGCCCCAATCGGGCAAAAAATCCCATATTAGCCGCCTCAGCCTTCATCTTCGAGCGACATCATTTTATCGATGCGCCTTATGTGACGTTCCCCGTGAGAAAACGGCTCCGAAAGAAACACCTCCGCGATCGCGACGGCAAGATTTTTACCGAGCACACTCCCGCCGAGAGCAAGAACATTGGCGTTGTTGTGCTGACGGGCCATGCGGGCGGAAAATTCGGTGTGGCACAGCGCCGCCCTGATACCGTGAATCTTGTTCGCGGCTATGGAAATTCCTATCCCCGTACTGCATATAACTATGCCGAAATCAACCTGTTTCGAGGTAACGAGCCCGCACACTTTTCCCGCGTAATCCGAATAATCGACTGATGCCGTATCATTTGTGCCGCAATCAATTATATCGATTCCTTTATTTCCGAGCTCAAGGACGAGACAGGATTTCATTTCGAATCCCGCATGATCCGAGCCGATGGCGACTTTCATATATCCTCCAAGACGGTAGTTGACCTGCTTCTGCCATATGCATATATTCATATCGTACAATTAAAATCGCCCTCTTTCCGGGCAACAATACATGATACGAAACGATACCTGTACAGTCAAGCGTGGAAAGATGAAGTGGCAACCACCTACCATTTAAAACACTTTTTATATGTTACTTCCTTTGCGTGCCCAAAGAAAGTAACCAAGGAAAGGGCACCCCGTGAAAAGCCTTTTTCCCGTTCACTGCCCGTTTTTCAGGAATGTGTGAACTCACGAGCCTTCGGCTCGCGCGGACAGCACCCATTCTTTTTCCGAAAAACGGTTGTGACCGTGGAGCTTTTCAACGGGGTTAAAAATCACCAGCAATAATCATATATATTCTATTTATGATCAATGCATTACAATTCACTTCAGTGTGGATTTCAGGGCGGTTACGAGAGGAAAGACAATGCATTAAAGATACGGCATACAGCAAAACAATAATGTCTTTAATGACTATAATGTACTCTCGATTTTCCTGACCTGTTCGCAAATTTTATTAGAACACGAATTTTCGCGAATTTGTTATAAAAAAAATAATTATTAGAGGACGAGAACTGACCGGTTAGATTTTAAAAAAGCTCCCATCCTGTCACTTCGTGACATCCTTCCCCCCACAAGGGGGCAGGATATAACTGCAAGCGCCGCACTATGTTGCCTCCTCCGGGGGAAACAGGCGTGTAAGCGCCGATGGGGGCTGTTGTTAATAATAAGAGATATTACTTCGGGAATTGGGGAGATTCATTTAAAACCAGAGCATTTTCAATATATTATGCAGATTGAAATGAAATTTACCGGACACTATTGTAGAGGACCATATCTTTTCTGATATGAACGGTTAATTATTACTATAAATAGTATAAATAATATCTTATAATTATTTATGTCTTTGCGTCTTTGTGGTAAAATCTTTTTTGAATTAACCGAATAAATTCCAGAGGAACCAAGAATGAAAAAAAACAGAATTTTGAAAAAAACATCCCTGCAAACAAGTGTTACCGTAATTTTAGTATTAATCTTGTTCATTTCTCTGTGTTCCCTGTTGTCCTGCAATAAAAAAACAATTCATTCATCGAAGCAGCAGATACTTGAAGGCTTCAATAACCCACCCGATTCGGTTCGCCCCGGAGTTTACTGGTATTTCATGGACGGCAACCTGTCACGGGAGGCAATGACCGCCGATTTAAAGTCGATGAAGGAAGCCGGAATCGGTTGTCTTATCTTCCTGGAGGTTAACGTCGGAGTGCCGCGCGGCACGGTGGATTTTCTCAGCGAAGAATGGCAGGAACTGTTCAAGCATGCAGTAAGCGAGGCCGAAAGCCTGGGAATCGAGATCACCATGGGTGTCGGCCCCGGATGGACCGGCAGCGGAGGCCCCTGGGTAAAACCGGAACAGTCAATGTTGCATATGGTCGCGAGTTCAACCGAGGTAACCGGCCCGCAGGTATATCAAGCGGTGCTTCCCGTACCTGAACCACGCCGTCCGTTCTTCGGTGAGGAAGCATTTACCGAAAAGTTGAAACAGCAGTGGGAATCGTATTACAAAGATGAGTTTGTATTGGCCTTTCCGACACCCGCCCGGAAAGAAAAGATAGCCGACAGCGACGAAAAAGCACTTTACTACCGCGCTCCATACACCTCGCAGCCGGGAGTAAAGCCTTATTTGCCCGCACCGGCGAACTATCCTGTTACCCCATCCGGCACGGCAATCGATAAAGATACGGTCATCGATCTCACCGACCGGCTTCAACCGGATGGAACGGTCGAGTGGGACGTTCCCCCGGGTAAGTGGACGATTATGCGGTTCGGAACGCGCAACAACGGCGCTGTCACAAGGCCGGCGCCATATCCCGGACTCGGATTCGAATGCGATAAATTCGATAAAGCGGCATTCGATGCCCATTTCAACGAGTATATCGGGAAACTTATCGAAAAAGTGGGGCAGCACAAAACGGATTCCGGGGCTGGATGGACCATGCTGCATATGGACAGCTGGGAAATGGGCGCACAGAACTGGACCGAAGGATTCCGGGATGAATTCAAACGCCGCCGGGGATACGATCCCCTGCCATTTTTACCTGCGTATACGGGTTGCATCGTCGGTAACCTTGAAATGAGCGAGCGGTTTTTATGGGATGTCCGAATCACAGCGCAGGAACTGGTGATCGAGAATCATGCCGGGCGGATCAAGGAACTGGGCCGCCAGTATGGCTTCGGGCTCTCCATCGAACCCTATGATATGAATCCCTGCGCCGACCTCGAACTCGGGGCGTTGGCCGATGTACCCATGTGTGAGTTCTGGAGCAAAGGATATGGCTTCAATTCTGCATTCAGCTGCATCGAAGCGACATCCATCGCGCATGTCTACGGTCTGCCTGTCGTGGCGTCAGAATCGTTTACCGCGGATGATTCCGAGGCATGGAAACAGTATCCCGGCGTCATGAAGAACCAGGGAGACTGGGCATTCTGTACCGGTGTCAACCACTTCTTTTATCACACATTCGCACATAAGGCGTTCTTCGACACCTATAGTCCCGGAATGACGATGGGCCCGTACGGCGTTCACTGGGACAGAGGGCAGACATGGTGGCCCATGGCATCTGCCTATCACAAGTATATTTCGCGATGTTCTTACATACTTCAGCAGGGGCGCACGGTTGCCGATGTTTTATATCTGACACCAGAAGGCGCGCCGCAGGTCTTTCTCCCTCCTTCCTCAGCTTTGACAGAAGACGAGGTAATTCCCGACCGGCGCGGGTACAATTTCGACGGATGCTCGCCCGGCATGCTGATATCGAAAGCGGGTGTCCAGGGTCACAAAATCGTTTTCCCCGGCGGGGCATCGTACGAACTGCTCGTTTTACCCGCGACCGAAACGATGACACCGGAACTTGTGGATAAAATTGAAACGTTGATAAAAGAAGGCGCAACGGTTGTGGGGTCACCTCCGCTCAAATCGCCGAGCCTCGTCAATTATCCCGAATGCGATACCCTGGTTCGCTCAAAAGCGGAAGCTCTCTGGGACGGGATGACGCCGCCGCAGACAATCGCCGGGCGCCGTTATGGAAAAGGAGTAATCTACTGGGGCGGTAATCTTTCGTACCATGATTCCGGCGAGCTCTATCCGCAGTACGATGCCACCGCCTCACTGTTGAAACAGATGGGCGTTCCCGAAATTTTCGAAACATCCGGCCCGATACGGTACACCCTTCGCACAACCGGCGATATGGATATTTATTTTGTCGCAAACCGTGAGAACAGAACGGTCGATGCGGACTGCATTTTCCGCACCGACAAGGGTTCCATCGAATTATGGGATCCTCTCACCGCGGAAACCAGGCCGCTCCCCGACTTTACCCGGAAGGAAGGCCGTACGACTGTTCCGCTGCGTTTCGAACCACATCAAAGCTTTTTCATCGTATTCGACAGGACTGAAAAATCCGTTTCACAGCAACCTGCAGTCAGAAAGAATTTTCCGGACATGAAATATGTCTCGGATTTGGAAGGCCCATGGAATGTTTCGTTTGACCCGAAATGGGGAGGCCCGGAAAATGTCGTATTCGAAAGGCCCGAAGACTGGACTGCGCGCCCGGAAGACGGAATACGCTACTACTCCGGCATTGCGGTCTATCGTAAAACGTTCGATCTACCGGAAAACAGCGTTATTAAAGATAATGCGAAACTCTTTCTCGATCTCGGCGAAGTAAACAACATGGCAAGGGTCCGGCTGAACGGAAAAGACCTGGGTGTCGTCTGGACTGCCCCGTGGACTGTCGATATGACCGGGGCGTTGAAAAGCACCGGAAACAGCCTTGAAATTGAAATTGCGAATCTCTGGCCGAACAGGATTATCGGCGATGAACGATTACCCGATGATGGCGTCAAAGATGGCAAGTGGCCCGCATGGCTGCTTGAAGGCAAGCCGAGAACCAGCGGCCGGTACACGTTTACCCCGCACAGATTTTATAAAAAAGATTCTCCCCTGCTGAAATCCGGACTGATCGGCCCGGTGAGAATCATGTCCGTTGCGAACGACTGAGGAAATCAACGAAAGCAGAAAAATGCAAATCAATAGAACCACCGCGAGATAAGATAAGATATGAACGTAACCGAGATATTTTCAAGCATTCAGGGGGAATCGACCCTTCAGGGACTTCCTTGTGTGTTTGTGAGGCTTACCGGATGTAATCTCTCCTGCCGGTACTGCGATACCGTGTATGCCCGTGAAGGCGGAACCGCCATGACTCTGGAGGAGATCGTTCATGAGGTTACGATGTTTGATATCCCGTTTGTCTGCATCACCGGCGGAGAACCGCTCATCCACCATGATACCTTCCGGCTTGTCCGGACACTTATCGAGCTCGGATATCTGGTCAGCGTGGAAACGAACGGCACGATCGATGCTTCGCCTCTGCACAGGGAAGCGCGGCGTATTATCGACATCAAGTGCCCGGGAAGCGGAGAAGA